>NZ_LZJA01000074.1:0-109609 GCF_001666785.1 Mycobacterium sp. E3305
GTCGTCTCGGCGAACTCGCGGGGGTGGACCTCGAAACCCTGATATTGCTTGGTTTGCAGCAGCCGGATCAACCCGGCGCCCTTCATCAGCTTGACCGTGTCGTCGGTGAGCCGGCCGATCCGCTCGGCCTCGGGGGCCTGGTCGCGCAACTGATCCGCCATCGCTACGACCCGGTCGAGTACCCGTTCGCTCATGTTGGTGTCCTTACGTCTGGGGGGCTTAGTAATGGTCTACCGCAGTTCGTGCCTCAGCCGAAGCCGTTCCCGATGAGCGGAAGAAAATGCGGCCGGAATCGACTGCACAACGCGGCGCGCACGCGCCGGGCCTGGCACGCCAGGATGACGCCCTCCAGCCGGTCGCAGGGCCGGTCCGCGTCCGAAGGTGCGCGCGCCCGATAGCCGGGACAATGTCACCGCAGTGTCCGGTGACCGGGAACCGGCCCGGCGGTCGACGGGCGATAGGACATACCGTGCGTGCTTGTGAGTGGCGCGGAGCTGGTCGATGTCGTCGTGGTCGGCGCCGGGTTCGCCGGCCTCTACGCCCTGCACAAGCTCCGCGGTCAGGGACTGTCGGTGCGGGTCCTGGAGGCGGCGCCGGAGCTCGGCGGCACCTGGTATTACAACCGCTATCCGGGGGCGCGCTGTGACGTCGAAAGCGTCGACTACTGCTATTCCTTCTCCGATGAACTTCAGCAAGAGTGGAACTGGACCGAGAAGTACGCCACCCAGGCGGAGATCCTCGCCTATTTGAACTGGGTGGCCGACAAACTCGACCTGCGCCGCGACATCACATTTCGCGCCCGCGTCGTGTCCTCGGCACTGGATGAAACAACGCTGCGCTGGGTGGTCACCACAGACGGCGGTGACGTCCTGTCCGCCCGTTTCTGCTTGATGGCGACGGGCCCGCTCTCGGCGGCTTTGACGCCTGACTTCCACGGACTCGAGTCGTTCGCGGGCGAGATCTACCACACCGCCGCGTGGCCCCAGCATGCCGTCGATTTCACGGGAAAGCGCGTCGCCGTCATCGGCACGGGTTCGTCTGGCATTCAATCGATTCCGATCATCGCCGAACACGCCAGGCATCTGTTCGTCTTCCAGCGCACGCCCAATTACAGTGTCCCCGCCGGCAACAAGCCGTTGAGCGAACGCGAACTCGACGACATCAAGGCGAACTATGCCGAAAGGCGTCGGTTGTCGTGGCGCAGCGGCGGCGGGTCACCGCACATCACGGCGCCCAAGCCGACGATGGAGTTCACGCCGGAGGAACGTCGGGCCGCGTTCGAGAAGCGTTGGCAGCTGGGTGGTGTGCTGTTCTCGAAAACGTTCCCCGACCAGATGACCGACCTGACCGCCAACGAAGAGGCCCGAAAGTTCTACGAGGAGAAGGTGCGCGCGGTCATCGACGACCCTGCCCTGGCCGAGCTGCTCATACCCAATGACCACCCGATAGGCACGAAGCGGATCTGCACCGACAGCAACTACTTCAGCACCTTCAACCGGCCGAACGTGTCGCTGATCAGCGTGCGCGACACACCGATCGAATCCGTGGACGCCACCGGGATCAGCACCGCTGGCGTGCACTATGACGTCGACATGATCGTGCTCGCAACGGGTTTCGACGCGCTCACCGGTGCGCTGGCCAAGTTGGACATCATCGGGCGCGGCGGTCGTCGGTTGCGGGACGACTGGTCGCACGGGCCGCGTACCTACCTGGGGCTGGGTATCGACGGATTCCCCAACCTGTTCCTGATCTCCGGTCCAGGGGCACCGGCCGTGCTGGCGAACATGGTGCTGCACGCCGAGGCGCAGGTGAATTGGATAGCCGCGGCCATTGCCTACCTCGATGACCACGGGCTGGCCGCGATCGAAGCGACCCGCGACGCGGTCGACGGCTGGGGAGCCGAATGCGCCCGCCTCGCCGATGCCACGTTGTTCACCAAGGCGGAGTCCTGGTACATGGGAGCCAACGTGCCCGGAAAGCCAAGGGGATTCATGCTATTCGTCGGCGGCTTCGCCGCCTATAACGACATCTGCGCCGAGGTTGCCGGGGCCGGTTACCCGGGCTTCGATCTGGTCGAGAGGTGACGATGAAGAGACTGGTTGGCAAGGTAGCGCTGGTCACCGGCGCAGGCAAGGGCACGGGACGGGTGCATTGTCAGCGCCTCGCCGACGAGGGTGCAAATGTGATCGCGCTCGATGCCGCCGCGGCGAGCGACGAGTTGCTCGACACTGCAAGGGATGTCGAAAGCCGCGGTCGACGCTGCGTGACGGGCGTTGCCGACGTGAGTGACTTGGAGGCCGTCACCGACGCCGTAGCGGCCGGCGTCA
Source organism: Mycobacterium sp. E3305 (assembly GCF_001666785.1). NCBI lineage: Bacteria > Bacillati > Actinomycetota > Actinomycetes > Mycobacteriales > Mycobacteriaceae > Mycobacterium > Mycobacterium sp. E3305. The sequence continues at coordinate 2,328 of NZ_LZJA01000074.1, forward strand.
CGGCACTGGGGCGCCTCGACATCGTCGTCGCGAATGCCGGAATCCACATTGCGGGCGGACGGACATGGGAACTTGACTCCCGGGATTGGCATCGCACGCTCGACATCAACCTGACCGGCGTGTGGCACACGGTCAAGGCCGGCGTACCGCGCATGGGCGACGGCGGCGCCATTGTCATCATCAGTTCCACCAATGGTCTTCGCGGGACGCCCAATTCCGCGGCGTACACGGCGAGCAAGCACGCGGTGGTCGGGCTGGCGCGCACTCTCGCGAACGAGCTCGGCCCTACCGGCATCCGGGTCAACACGGTTCATCCGGGGCCGGTCGCGACCCCGATGATTCTCAACGAGGGGACGTTTCGACGCTTACGCCCGGACCTCGAGAACCCGACCGCCGCGGATGTCGCGGAAGTGTTGCGGGCGCGCAACCTGCTGCCGGTGCCCTGGGTAGAGCCCGTCGACGTGGCCAATGCGGTGGTGTTCTTGGCCTCCGAGGAGGCCCGCTACATCACGGCCACCCAGCTCGTCGTCGACGCCGGCCTCTCGCAGAAGGCGACATGATCGGGCGGTGGGGATGATGGAAGACGACGGCGGCGGCGCGCCGGCATATGAACCGCTCGCCCAGTCCGTCCGCCGGCTGATCGACGCGACGATCCGCACCGAGGCCGGCGCGGGTACCGTTGCGGCCGCGAAGAGGCACATCGATTGCGCCGTGGAGCAATTGAGCGAGACGCTCATGCCGGGCTCGTTCGGTGTTCGCCATCCCTCCGACGGACAACCGGTCACCTCCGGCAATGTGATGATCGGCGCGCGCAACCCGGTCGCCCCTCCGCTGGTCATTCACCGCGACGCCGGTGGTGTCGTCTGGACGGAGATCACACTGGGCGCTGCTTACGAAGGCCCACCGGGACACGTCCATGGCGGAGTGTGCGCGTTGGTCCTTGACCACGTCCTGGGCGCGACCGCGCACGAACCCGGTCGACCGGCCTACACCGGCACGCTCACGCTGCGCTATGTCCGGGGGACCCCGCTGGGTCCGGTGCGGGTACAAGCGTGGGTCGACCGCGTCGAGGGCGTGAAAACCTTCGCGAAGGGGCAGATCACCGATAGCCAGGGGATCACGGTCGGTGCGGAAGGCGTGTTCATCAAGCCGCGCGGTGACCGTGACTGAGGGACTCACGGCCGATCGGTGACGGCCTCCGCCGGAATCCGATGCTGTTCTCGGTCCACCAATCTCAGCGCACGCGCGGCCTTCGCGGGAGCTTGCAGGAATGCGGTATGCGGCGCCCGCGGGCCGCGGTGCTGCGATAAATGCGGGTCTGAGTTTGCGGGCTCGTCGTGTTCCGTGGCAGCGGTGAGTGGAGGCTCATCGCCTCGGCGGCCCGACCGCAACTGATTCATGACGGCAACGGCGAGGACGGCGGCCGCGGCGGTGCCCAGCCCCTGTGCCCAGCCCACAGGGCCGACCGGTGTGCAGCCCAGGAGTTGGCTGATCCCCGGGGTGCTGATCATCGCGGTGAATGCGGCGAACGAGCCGGCCGCGGTAAGCAGCACCAGCGGCGCGTGCGAGTCGACGACCGTCTGGCCCAACTCGACCGCGACCAACGAGATCAGCGCGACGGTGGCGGCCCGCTGCGGCAGCCCGGTGACCGAGGCCATCGCCCACGCCGACGTGGCGGCGGTGGCGGTGAGCGCTCCGCGCGCGGCCACGGCTCGCAGGAGCGCGCGTTCGTCGATGCCGCTCCCGACGCGCTGTACGGGCCCCGCGGGCGTGCTGACAGCGACAGCGGTCGCGGGTAGCGCGTCGGTGAGCGTATTGATCAGCAGCAACTGGCGGGTGTTCAGCGGCGAGGTTCCGGCGATCGCCGTGCCGATGACGGAGAAGATCACCTCGCCGGCATTGCCGCCGAGCAGGCCGGCCACGGCCGCCTGGACTCCACGCCAGAGTCGGCGGCCTTCGTCGATGGCGGCGACGAGCGTCTCGATGCGGCCGTCGGTGAGCACCAGGTCGGCGGTCGTGTGCGCGGAGTCGCTGCCGCGCGCGACCACACCGACACCGACGCTTGCCGCCCGGATCGCGGCGGCGTCGTTGGCGCCGTCGCCGACCATGGCGCACACCCGCCCGGCGCGCTCGAGCGTCTGAACGACCTGCACCTTGTTCTCCGGCGACATCCGGGCGAAGATCACCCGCTCGGTCACCGCGCGCTGCTGATCCTGCCGGGACAGGGCGTTCCATTCCGACCCAGTGATCACCTCGTCGGCGCTCACCGTGACCCCCAGCTCGCGGGCGATGGCGGTGGCGGTGACGGGATGGTCGCCGGTGATCAGCCGGATCGCGACGCCCCGGTCGGCCAGGTCCGCCAGCAGCTGCGGCGCCTGGGGGCGCGGGGTGTCCGAGAGGCCCAGAAATCCGGTGAGCGCCAAGCCCGTCTCGCACAATCCGGTGATGGCGTCCGGGTCTTTGCGCAACGCTCGCGCCTGTGCCGCGGTCAGGCGCCGCTGGGCCACCGCGATCGTTCGCAGTCCCGCGGTAGTCAGCGCGGCGACGGCGTCGTCCACGACTGCGCCGACCTCACCGCACGCCGCCAAGACCACCTCGGGTGCGCCCTTGACGGTCAACTGGGTGCCGGTCACCGAGGCCGAGAACGCCCGGCCGGACCGGAACGGCAGATGCGCGTCGGGGTCGGGGCGCGAACCGGAGTCCGGCACCGCGTCCGCCGCCTTGATGATGGCCTCGTCGGTGGCGTGCACGTGCGGGTTGCCGTCGTCGGCCGGCGCGGCCTGGGCGGCGCACCGCAAAACGTCCTCGCGGGAATGGCCCGCCATGGGGTGGACCTCGGCGACGCGAAGGCGGTTCTCGCTCAGCGTTCCGGTCTTGTCGAAGCAGACCACCTCGACGCGACCGAGCGCCTCGGTCGCCCGCGGCACCCGGACCAGCGCCCCGCATTCGCCCAGCCGCTGCGCCGACGCCGATTGGGCGAGGGTGGCCATCAGCGGCATGCCCTCGGGGATGGCCGCCACGGCGACCGCGATGGCGCTGCCCAGCGCTTGGCGCAGCCCGCCTGCGCGGAACAGGCCGAGCCCGCCGACCAGAACGCCGCCGCCCGCGCTGAACGGGAACGCGCGGCGCATCAGCTGGCTGAGTTGATGGTGCAGGCCGACGGTCGGCAGGTCACCGGAGGCCAGTTCGGCCGCGCGGCGGGTCTGGGTGTCGGCCCCGACGGCGGTCACCAGCGCCACCGCGGTGCCGGCCACCACGGTGGTTCCGGCGTAGATCATGCAGCGGCGCTCGGCCAGTTCGGCCCCGGGCGTGGCCTCGACCTGCTTCTGCACCGACAGGGATTCACCGGTCAGGGACGACTCGTCGACCTCGAGGTCGTGCGCCTCGATCACCCGAGCGTCGGCGGGCACCACCTCGTCGCTGCGCACCTCGATCACGTCGCCGGGTCGCAGTTGCTCGACGAGGACTTCGCGGTAGCCCCGCGCGGCATCGGTCCCCGGGGTGACGACGCGGGCCGGCGGGGCCTGCTGGGCCAGCAGGCGGTTCAACCGGTTCTCGGCCCGTAGCTGTTGGGCGGTCGACAGCAAGGCATTTCCGGTCAGCACGGCCCCGACCATGATCGCGTCGGCCGGTGAGCCCAGCAGGGCTGTGGCCGCCGAACACAGCCCGAGGATCGGCGTCAACGGATCACCGGTTAGTTCGGCGGCGGCGGCCCTGGCGAACTCCCACGCCGCGGCCGGGAACCGCGTGCCGCCCGGTGTGGGTTCGGTTGCGGCAGCGGGCTCCTCGGGGTCGCGCAATGCCGCCAGCACCTCGCGGGCCTGCTCAGCCGACATCGCGTGCCACTCGTAGGCCGGGGCCGGCCGGGGTGTCGAAGTGTGAATCGCGCCGCGGGCCAACAGGTATCCGGACAGGATCCCCGCGACGGCACCGACAGTCACCGGGCCGGGCCCGCGCAACCGGCGCACCCCGGGCACCATGAACACCGCGCCCAGCGCCGAAGCTCCCACCGATATCGCGATACCCTGCTGACTTGCCGACCGGGCCGCGGGCAACGCATGCAACACCCGCCACGCTCCGGCCAGGTCGTCGAGCATCAGGTCCGCAGTCCAAGGCGGCGAGCCGTCGGCACTGGGCTTGATTCCCAACGCCAGGTCGGCGCCCGAAAGCGCTTGTGCGCCAAGCGAGGACAGCACCGCGACGGTGTGCCCGTCATGCTGCAGGCGCGAAACCGCATCGGCGAGTGCATGATCGATGCCGCCGTCACGGACTGGCAGGACATCGTCGAAAGCGGGACGCAAGTCGCCGAGCAGGTCGGTGTCGACCGACACCAGGCGCGCGCCTGAGTCACGCGCCCGGGTGATCAGAGCCGGCGCGAGCGGGTGAGGGGCCGGTGCGACGAGCGCCTCGACCGTATCGCTGGCCCCCTGCTCGTCGGTTGCGGCCGGGGGAATCGGGTGCCAGCCCGGGGCCGCACCGTCGTCGAGCAGGTCCTGGGCGCGGGTCCAGGCGCCGAGCAACTCGCCGTCGCGGGCGCCGCGCACCCGCACCACCCGCATCCTCTGGTCGCACAACACGCGCGGATCGATGAGCAGCGCGTCGACTCTGTCGAGTCGGCGCAAACCCTCCGGCCGCAGCGGCAGCACCCCGTGCTTATCCGCCAAGCCCCTGCCCAGCGTGGCCGCAAACGCCTCGTGCGAGGTGCGCATGGCCTTGGGCGAGGCCGCCAGCGCCGCGTTCGACGCCATCGTCACGTTGCGGGTGAGGGCTCCCGTCAGCCCGACGCCAATCAGCTGAACCCACGCTGCGCGCTTCCCGTGACGGTCGATCGGACCGGCCGGCGCGGCAACCGGGCGCGCCAACCGCTGCATCTCCGGCTCGTCGGCGTGCCGGGCCAATTCCGGCTCGTAGCGGGCCCATGCCCGCGCGGCGGCCCGGGACTCCGCGGCCTTGAAACCTTGCATCGCCAGGTCGACGGACAGCTTCGCCGGTGACAACGTCACGACATGCGCGGCGGTGCCGAACACCGACAATGCGGTGTCCGTCGCACCGGGGCCGATGCCGCTCTCGAGCGCGCGGCGCAGCCACGGTTGATAATTCGCGATCGCCGACACCGCCTCGACGGCGATCGGGGCAGCCGGCAATCGCAACGCCCGGCCGGCGACCGCGACCGCGAACCCGGCGGCGTTCACGGCCACCATCGCGCCGCGGGTGACCAACAGCAGCCCGTCGCCGGGCAGGCTTTCGGCGCGCGTGGAATCGCCTGCACCGTAGGCTGTTTCAGCGCTGTCAAGCGCGGAGCAAAGCTCGTCGAGCGACGCCCCGCCGTCGTCGATCTCAACAACCACCCGCGACAGCGGACGGTTCAGGCTGACCTTGGTGACACCGGGCTGTGCCCGCAGCGCATCGACGGCGGCGCGGCCACGTGTCGCCCCGCCCGTGCCGTCGAGGCCGCGTACCTCGATCCACAGCCGCCCGTCACCGCGCCCGCACCGTCGGGTCAGCGTGGAGCGAGATACCTCACCCGAGACCACTTTTGCGCCGACCCGGACCGGCAGCGCGACAGCCTCGAGACCGGCGGTCGCCAGCCTGCCGACCGCGTCGCCAAGTCCCGCGGCGGCGCCGAGCCCCGTCGACACCACCCGCAGCGGCGAAAGCTGTCGCACGCGCAACCCCTTTCACGCACATGACGAATGGTTGCTTCGCGGTTCTCCGCGAGGGAAGGCCGCCGACCGACGCTGGCCGACGACTGCAAACCCGACCAACCTAACTCGGGGTCAGGGACCCAGCAACTTGAGACGGGTACTGGTAAAGAACATGTAACAAGTGATCGCGGCTGTTAGGGCCGCTCGATCAAAATGTTCGGGCCACCTGATTCGCAGATTGAGCAAACCCCCCTGGGCCGAGGTGGTAACGCCCGCTCCGGAAGGAAGCCGGCACGCCCTCGATGGTCGTGCCGTGCGTCCTAACGTGTGGGGATCAGCGGTGGTCCGCTGCCGCGATCCCGGCGACGAGGAGCAACCATGAGTGACATCGACGACCTGTCCGCGCGGCTGCGCCGACTCGAGGACGAGCGCGACATCGCCCGTCTGATCGCCTCGTACGGTCCTGCGGTGGATGCCGGGGATGCCGAGGCCACTGCGCGCCTGTGGGCGAGCGACGGCAGCTACGACGTCGATGGCTGGCGCATGGAGGGCCGGACCGCCGTGCACGCCATGGTCGAGTCGTCGGCCCACCAGAACCTGGTGGCCAAGGGGTGCTGTCATTTCTTGGGGCCATGCGTCGTCACCGTCACCGGCGATTCGGCGGTGGCGCTATGTGAGTCCCTGGTGCTGATCCGCGACGGCGACGGATATCGCGTATGGCGTTGTACCGCAAACCATTTCGTGATGGTCCGGGTCGAGGGGCAATGGCGGATCGGTGCGCGCACCAGCCGAATCCTGGACGGCAATCCCGCCGCCCACGAGTTGCTGACCGCGGGCCTGGCGGGGTCGGTCGCGGCGGAGTGAGATTCGCCCGCGCTCGCGATCGCCGCTAGTCCCTGGTAAGAAACGCCAGCACGGTGCTCTCGAACGCCTCCTTGGCCTCGATCATCGCCCAGTGCCCGGAGTTCGGGAAGATGTGCAGCTCCGCATTGGGGATGGTGCGCATCGGGATCAGCGCCATGTCCGGCGGGCTCACGCGATCGTCGCGCCCCCAGGTCAGCAGGGTGGGCGCGGTCAGCTTGTGCATGACGGCCCACGGCATCGGCCGGTCGGACGCGGCCATGGCGGCGTTCATCGCGCCGAAGGCCGCTTTCCCGTACATGCGGCGCGCGGCGGCCAGCGTGTCCGGGTCGGTGGCCAGCTCCCAGCGTTCCTCGACCAGCTCCTCGGTGATCAGCGCCTGGTCGTAGACCATCGATTTCAGCCAGTCGACCAGCCGCTGCCGCGTGGGATCCTCGACGAACTCCTGCAGCAGCCGGATGCCCTCGCTGGGGCTGGGGCTGAAGATGTTCGTCCCGATGCCGCCGATGGTCACCAATCGGTGGACGCGGTCCGGGTTATTGGTGGCGAAGTTGATGCCGACGCCGCCGCCCATCGAGTTCCCGACGATGTGCGCGCGTTGGACGCCGAGCGCGTCCAGGAAGGGCGGCACGGTGCCGAACGCGGTCACCATCGGGTGACCGCCGAAATCGTCGCTGACGCCGAACCCGGGAAACTCCAGGATCAGGCAGCGGAATCGCGCGGCGAACGAGGGGAGTATGCCGCGGAAGTTGCGCCACCCCGTGACGCCCGGTCCGGAGCCGTGCAGGAACAGCAACACCGGGGCGGATTCCGGGCCGCAGTCGTAGTAGCGCAAAGCGCCCTTGGGAGTGCTGATTTCGCGCAGGTCTTGCTGGGTAACGGTGTCGGCCACGGGTGTCACCTTGCCATGCCGTGGCGGTCAGCTCTGCTGGTGGCTCGATTCACTGCAATTCAGGAGCTCTTTGAGCGCTGCGGGAAAGGTGTCGGCGAGGTCCCAGAGGTCGGCAACGAGGTCGGGGCAGGAGATGAGGCCGATGCCCAGGCGGCCGTTGAGCGACATGACCGTGATGTTGAGTGCGGCGCCGGCGATGATCGGACCGAGCGGATACATGGCGTCGACCCGGCAGCCCATGAAGTAAAGCTGTTCCTGTGGTCCGGGCACGTTGGACAGCACCAGGTTGTGCGGCGGCTTATCAGGCAGCGGTATCCGGGGCAGTAGCTTCATCGCCGTGCCGAACATGGTCTGTCCGGCGACCTGCGTCCAGTCCTGCAGCAGGCTGGACCCCATGGCGGCGGCGTGGTCCTTGGCCGCGGCGTTGCCCCGCGCGATGCTACTCAGCCGTTCGGCCGGATCCTCGATATGGGTCTCCAGCCGGCACAGCATCCACGTGGTTTGGTTGCGGCCCGGCCGGTCTGATTTGCCCCGCACCGAGACCGGCACACTGGCCACCATCGGGCTGTCCGACAGTTCGTCGCGGTCCACCAAGAACTGCCGCAACGCGCCGGCGCATAGGGCGGTCACCACGTCGTTGACGGTGACTCCGAACCTGTTCTTCACCTTTTTGACGTCGTCGAGATCAAGGGTGGTCAGGGCGACGTTGCGGCGCCGCGTGAATGGGCCGTTGAACGCCGTCGGCGGCGCCGCGAACGGGGCGGCCATGGTCTGCCCGCCACCGCGGGCCCGCAACAGCGTTTGCGCCAGCGTCAGCGCGGTTGCCGGCAACACCTTGGCCAGGCGCCACGGCCGCAACCCGGCGCCGATGAGTCCGGACGCGGCGATCTGCAGGGGATTCGCCCCGCCGGACCGGGCGGCGGGCTTGGGGGCTGGGGCGTCCGGCGCGGTGCTGCACAACTGGGCCAGGAGATTGGCGCCGCCCACCCCGTCGATCACCGCATGGTGGGCCTTGAGGACGACGGCAAGCGCGTCGCCGCCGTGCAGGCCTTCGATCACCCACATCTCCCACAGCGGACGATCGCGATCCAGTGCCAGCCCGGCGACGTGCCCGCAGATCTCCGCTAACTCCCTCGACCCGCCCGGTGCCGGCAGCGCGACTCGTTGGAGGTGCCGCGCGAGGTCGAAACGATCGTCGTCGACCCAGACCGGATGGTCGAAGTTCAGCTGATTGTCCGCCAGCTTGAGACGGAATTCGGGCACCGCGTCCACTCGCGCCGCCAGCGCCCTCCGGAACTGGCTGAAGGTGTAGCCGCCCGGCATGTCACTCGGGTCGAGCTCCAACACGCAGCAAACATTCAGCGGCTGTGTCGGAGATTCGAGGTAGAGGAAGAACGCGTCTAACCCACTGAGTCGTTGCATATCCGCTCGTATCTTTTGTGCGCTCTGACCGCTGGTCACATGACCTCTGGTCAGCGCCGGGTGCCACCGGCGAACGCAATCAGGGTCGACCGCAATCTCTAGGTGTGATCTCTATCTGTAGCCGTTTCGCCGTCTCGGGCAAACATGTGAGCGAGACATTTAACGAAATCGCCACCGGCGTTCACCGGCGCGCAGGACTCAGCCCCGCGCCGTCCGCCTCGCCATGGCCGAGTCGGGCGCGGCCCAGTCGGTTGACACCTTGCGATGCCTGATCAGCCAGGCGTCGCCGTCGGGCACCAGCGTGTCGCGGTACCGGCCGAAATGGTCAAGGCCGGCGTGGGTGAGCACCGTGAAATACGACGACACCTGTGCGGAATCCCGGGTCAATTCGGTGAACAGCAGGTTGGTGAGGTTGTGGCGCACAATCGGCTGGACGTTTGACGGCCGGTTGACGTTGACGCCGCCGAGGAACGACGCAATCGCCGAACGGCCGCGCAACGGCTCGAGGCCGCGAATCTCCAGGACGCCGTCGGCGCAGAACGTCTCGGCGAGGCCCGCCACGTCGCCGGCGTCACCCGCCCAGTTGTATCGCGCCAGGGTGTCGCGGATCCGCTCGCGCGCCACCAATTCCCAGTTCTCCACCGTCGTGACTCCTCGGGCGCAGCCTAATACGCGAAAGCGCAACCGCTACTTCACGATGTGGGGCCGAAAACCGAGGCGGTTGGAAGGTGTCACGCCGTTCAGGTCGAAGATCGCGATCAGGGCGCGCAGCAGCGCGGGGGACCAGTCCTCGAACGGCTGCGCGTCCAGTCGATCAAGGACTTCGGCGCGGAGATACTCGATGCCCGAGGGGTGTTGAGGATCGCTCATCGCGCATACCGATGGCGCGCGGGACCCGGTTCGGTGCTCAACGAGCCAGCTCCCTTCCCGACGAGTTTCTGGCGTCGACGCTAGGACCGCCGCCTCGCACTTGTACAGCCAACTGGCCAAATTCAAATGTGCATGAAACATCGGCTATGGGATCGGGAACGCGGCGTTCGGCGCCGCTTATTCCGCATGCGGGAATGAATCCCGGCCCGGGGCCGTAGAACAACGCATGGAACTCAATGACGCCGCCCGCGACCTCATTGGCAGGGGCGCCGACGCCACCCTGGTGACCCTGAACCCCGACGGCAGCCCCCAAGTCAGCCTGGTGTGGGTCGCCTTGCAGTCCACCCCCGACGGGGACGAACTCGTCACCGCGCACCTGGCCGCGCACAAGAAGGTTCGCAACGTCCGCAACGACCCCCGGGTGGCCGTCACCATCGTGTCGCTCGACGGGGCGCACACCGGGATGCGGCCCTACCTCTCGATCGCCGGGACTGCACGGATCGTCGAGGGCGGCGCACCCGAGCTTCTCGCCCAACTCAACCCGATTCTGGGCGACCCGGGTACCCAGTTCCCGCCGGACGGCGCGCCGCCCGGGTTCCTGACCCGCATTCGCATCGACAGGGTCGGCGGAATCGGCCCCTGGGCGGCCTGACCCCGAATTTTGGGACTTCCGCGACGGTCGGTAGCGGAATACAGTGGGTGGGTGAAGACGGGCGAAGACGGCAGGCACCTGCGGACCTGCCCCCTCTGTGAAGCCATGTGCGGCTTGGAGATTCACGTCGACGGCGGCAAGGTAACCAGCATCCGGGGCAACCGCGACGACGTGTGGAGCCGCGGGCACATCTGCCCGAAGGGCGTCTCACTTGCCGCGCTGCACGACGACCCCGACCGCATCCGCCGGCCCATGATCAAGGTCGACGGCGAATGGCACGAGGTGAGCTGGGACGCGGCGTTTCGCCGCTGCACCGAGTTGCTGACGCCCGTGATCTCCAAGTACGGGATCGGGGCGGTCACCGCCTACACCGGCAACCCGCTGGCGCACTCGTTTTCCCTCGCCCGCTACGCGGGCGTGCTGATGGGGATGTCGGGGATGCCGGTCACGTATTCGCCGGGCACCGTCGACCAGTGGCCGAAGAATTTGTCGTCGCATCTGATGTACGGCCTCTGGTGGAACTTCCCCGTCCCCGACATCGAACGCACCGACCTGATGGTCATCATGGGCGCCAACCCCGCCGCGTCGCAGGGGTCGCTGCTGGCCGCGCCCGACGTGATGGGCCTGATCGAGGGGATCCGCAAGCGCGGCAAGGTCATTGTGATCGACCCGGTCCGCACGCAGACGGCGGCCCGGGCCGACGAATGGCTTCCGATCGTGCCGGGTACCGACGCCGCGCTGCTGCTGGCGGTGGCGCACACCCTGTTCGACGAAGATCTGATCCATCCCGGGCCGCACGTGGACGGCGTCGACACGATGCGGCGGGTCGCCGCGGATTGGCCACCGGAGCGCGTCAGCGCGGTCACGGGCATCGCCGAGGACCGGATCCGGCGTCTGGCCCGCGAGCTCGCCAGGACCGAAAGGTCGGTGGTGTACGGCCGAATCGGGTTGTGCAATCAGGAGTTCGGCAGCCTGGCCAGCTGGCTGGTCGACGTCGTCAACATCCTGACCGGGCATTTCGACGTACCCGGGGGAGCGATGTTCCCAAAGCCGGCGGCCTGGTCGATCACCACTCAGCCGCTGCCCGGCCTCGAGGGCGGTCTGCCGGAATTCGGCCGCTGGCACACCCGCGTGCGCGGGGCGAAGGAGGTGCTGGGCCAGGCCCCGGTGTCCTGCATGGCCGAGGAGATCGCCACCCCGGGCGACGGGCAACTCAAGGCGCTGATCACGGTCGCGGGCAACCCGGTGTTGTCCACGCCCGGCGGCGACAAGCTCGACGAGGTGCTGCCGATGCTGGAAGCGATGATCTCCGTTGACCTTTGGCTCAACGAGACGACGCGGCACGCCGACGTGATCCTGCCCGGCCTGTCGCCGCTCGAGCAACCGCACCACGACGATCTCATCCTGCTCTTCGCGATCCACAGCATCGCGAATTACTCGCCGCCCGTGTTCGATCCGGGCGACCGCCCGCACGAATGGGAGATCCTGATCCGCCTGACCGGCCTGTGCGCCGGCACGCCGGCCGAAGATGTCGACGTCGCCACGATCGACGACGGGTTCTTCGATTACCTGGCCTTCACCCAAGGCCTCGACGGCGCGGAGATCCGCAAGCTGTACGAGCATGGTGGCCCCGAGCGCATGCTGGACCTGACGCTGCGAACCGGACCGTTCGGGGACCAGTACGGCAAGAATCCCGGCGGGTTGACGCTGGATCTGCTCAAGGCCAACCCCAACGGCATCGACTTCGGACCGATGGTGCCGCAACTCCCGGAGATCCTGGGGACACCCGACAAGAAGATCCGGTTGGCGCCGCAGTACCTTCTCGACGACCTACCGCGGCTGGCCGCCAGAATGGAACGACCGGCCGAGCCGCTGGTTCTGGTGAGCCGCCGGCACCTTCGCTCGAACAACACCTGGCTACACAACGTGCCCGCGCTGATGAAGGGAAAGGACCGGTGCACGTTGCTGATTCATCCCGACGACGCGGCCAGGTGCGGCGTCACGGACAATGACGTCGTCACCGTCAAATCGGCGGCCGGCGAGATCAAGGTGCCCGTCGAGGTCACCGAAGCGATCAAACCGGGCGTGGTGTCGATGCCGCACGGCTGGGGGCATGGCAAGCCGGGCACCCGCATGGCGGTGGCCAACGGATCGCCGGGAGTGAACACGAATGTGCTTTCCCCGCCGACGTTTATCGACGAGCCGTCGGGCAACGGCGCGCTCAACGGCATACCGGTGACGATCATCGACGATCAGGCCCGATTCCGTCCCGCACAGAAACACTGAATTCGTGCTACCCCTCATCCCCCTATCGCTTGGTTAACGGCAGGCGCCGGTCTGTGGTTCATCTCACGCCGACCGCCTTTATCTGAACCGTCCGGTGGGGCCGCCCGTCGGCATAGGCATGACTGCAACAACACATCTCACTTCCCCCAGCGGGGCCGCTCAGCGTGGACGCGGCGCACCGCACATCGCCGGGGCCGCGGTGGCCTTCACCCCACACCGCTACAAGCAGGACGAAGTCGCCAGGGAGTTAACCGAATTCACCGACCCGAGGTTCCTGCGTTTCGCGCAGACAACGGGGGTCGACCAGCGCAGCCTGGCGCTACCGCTCTCGCGCTACCCGCGGCTGAGCGGCTTCACCGAGGCGAACGACGCCTACCTCGAGGTCGCCGTCGACCTCGGCGAGCGCGCGATACGTTCGGCGTTGGAAGAGGCTGGCATCGAACCGCACGAGGTGGACACCATTGTCGTGGTATCGAGCACCGGCATCGCGGTGCCCACCATCGACGCGCGGCTGATGACCCGAATCGGGCTGCGGCCCAACGTCAAACGCGTCCCGCTGTTCGGCCTCGGCTGTGTGGCCGGCGCGGCCGGGATGGCGCGCGTCCACGACTACCTGCATGGCTACCCTCGCGACGTGGCGGTGCTGCTGTCGGTCGAGTTGTGTTCCCTCACGCTGCAGCGGGACGATACCTCGATCCCCGCGCTGATCGGGGTGTCCCTGTTCGGCGACGGCGCCGCCGCGATCGTCGCCGCGGGGTCAGATCGAAACCCGTTGAACGGCAAAGCCGGTCCGCGGGTGCTCGCCACCCGCAGCCGCGTGGTTCCGGAGACGGTCGACGTCATGGGGTGGAACGTCGGCTCCAGCGGATTCCAGCTCGTGATGTCGCGCGACGTCCCGAAGATGGCCGAAACCTATCTGCGGGGCGAGGTCGACGGTTTCCTCGCCGACCACGGGTTGTCGCTCGCGGACATCGCCACCTGGGTGTGTCATCCCGGCGGCCCCAAGGTGCTCGACTCGATCGAGGAGGCCCTGGACCTACCGCCGGAGGCCATGGTTCACAGCCGAGAGTCGATGCGGGACAACGGGAACGTCTCCTCGGTGTCCGTGCTCGACGTGTTGCGCCGGACCCTCGCGGAACCGCCGGCCGCAGGGTCGTACGGCGTCATGCTGGCGATGGGGCCGGGTTTCAGCTTCGAGCTGCTCCTGCTGCAGTGGTGAGGGGCGAGACCATGTACTACTACCTATTCATCCTGGCCGTCGGCGCGGAACGTCTGGTCGAGCTGGCAGTGTCGCAACGAAACACCAAATGGTCACTGGCCCATGGCGGCAAGGAGTTCGGCCGTGACCATTACCCGGCGATGGTCAGTATGCACACCCTGCTGCTGGCCTCGTGCGTCGTGGAGACCTGGGCCCTCGCCCGGCCGTTCATCCCGTGGCTGGGGTGGCCGATGCTCACCGTCGTGGTGCTCAGCACGGTGGTGCGCTGGCGCTGCGTGGCCGTGCTCGGCAGGCATTGGAACCCGAGGCTGATCGTCATCCCGGGCGCACCGTTGGTCCGCGACGGGCTGTATCGCTGGGTACGCCACCCGAATTACGCGGCGGTCGCTGCGGAGGTGGCGGCGCTGCCGCTCGTTCACTCGGCGTGGCTCACGGCGATCGCGTTCAGCATCGCGAACGCGATCGTGCTCAGGGTGCGGATCCGTGCGGAGAACGCCGCATTGGGCTTGGTGTGAGGACTGCTTCGGCGATCACGGCGCGATGGGCCGATTCGTCCATTCCCGGTCGGGCCGGCGCGACGAGCGGAACCACCCGCCCGCCGCGCCGGTACCGCCGTCGGTCGGAATGGTGTGGCCGGTGACGAATGCGGACAAATCCGAGGCCAGGAACAAGATCACGCGGGCCTGGTCCTCGGGCTCGCCCATCCGGCCGACCGGAACCCACTGGGGCCACTGGGCCTGTTCGTCGTGAGACAGCCACTGCGAGTAGGGCACCTGCAGGGATTCGGTGACGTCGGGCGCAATCGCGTTGACCCGCACCCCATGCCCGCCCACCTGAACCGCGAGGCTTCGGGTGAACTGAATGACCGCGGCCTTGAACGCGGCATAGACCGGATCCTCGGGGTAACCGCGCAGCCCCTCGACGGAGGACACGTTGACGATCGCGCCGGCCCGGCGGGCGACCATCGCGGGCAGGAACGCGTGGGTGACGAGGAAGACGTGGTGCAGGTTGATGCGGTACAGCTCGTCCCAGAGCTGGGGATCGGTGTCGGCGAAGTTCCCCGGATGGCGCAGCCAGTGACCGACGTTGTTCACCAGCGCGTCCACCCGGCCGTAGCGATCCAGCACCGATCGCGCCATGTCGTCGACCGCCGCAGCGTCGCGGACGTCCGTGACCACCGCCACCGCCGACCCACCCGCGGCGGCGATCTCGTCGACGGTCCGTGCCGCAAGCCCGCCGTCGATGTCGACGATGACCACGTGTGCGCCCTGGTGGGCGAACAGCCGCGCGGTCGCCGCACCGATGCCGCCGCCACCGCCTGTGACCACCGCGACGCGGTCGCCGAGCAGCGCGTCAGCGCGCGTTTCGTCCTTCATTGCTCATATCTTGGGCCACCGGGCGAAGCTGGTCGATGCCCGGGCCGGGAATCGCAGAATGTCGCTATATACCCACCGGACACGGGTGGTAAACCGTGATGTAGCCAACATTCGTGCCGCCTTCACCTGAAGTTATTCGCGCCCCAGGGCGGGTATTCGGTGCGCACTTAGGAGGGAGCGCAATGGTGAGCACCGATCCGCATCGCTTATTGCCAAGTGGCGCAATGAAGCGGCGAGTCCACCATCGCCATAGCCCGCAGTCGTTCGCGGTCGCGTTGGCCAGCAGGCTGATCGTGAAAACCACGGTGCGCGCGTGGGCTTTTACCCCCAACTTGCACTGGCCGTTCGAATACGTCGATGGCTTGGCGGGATTGCTGCCGCGGTTCGGCATCTCGGCGAAGATCGAACCGGTGCGGCTGGAAAACTGCGCGGCCGAGTGGGTTTGCGCGCCGGGTGCCTCGACTGATCGCGCGATTCTGTATCTGCACGGCGGCGCCTTCCTCACTTGCGGTCTCAACACCCACCGGTCGGTCGTCACGCGCCTTTCCAAGGCCGCGGACGCCGCAGTCCTCACGGTCGGGTATCGAAAGTTGCCCAACCATCAGATCACCGACGCGATCGAGGACGGCATGAGCGGCCTTCGCTGGCTGCAAGATCGCGGCTTCGACGGCGACCGGGTGGTCGTGGCAGGCGACTCCGCCGGGGGGTACCTGGCGTTCATGACCACGCTGCTGGCCATCAGCAGCGAGCTGATGCGGCCCGCCGGCATCGCCACGATCTCGCCGTTCACCGACGCTGATCCGGGCCGAAAGCTGAGGCACCGCAACGCGCGCCGGTGCTCGATGTTCACCCGCGGCGCGCTGTCGATGTTCGCGCAATACCTCAGCCAGGCGCAGCTGGTGGACGGGCGCGAGGAGTCCACCGTGGCCTCACCGGTGGACGCCGACCTGTCCGACTTGCCGCCGGTCACCATCCACGCCAGCTCAGACGAATTGCTGCTGCCCGACGCCGAACTCATGGCAAAGCGCTTGGAAGCCAGTGGGATTCCGTGCGACCTGCATCTGTGGGACGGGCAGATTCACGACTTCCCGCTGGCGGCCGACATCCTGCCCGAGGGCAGGCGGGCCATTGGACACATCGGAAATTTCATCAAGGAAGTCACCGCAGCGCCCCAGTCCTGGCGCCGCGACCTGCACGCGGTCGCTGGCTGACACGCTGCTGAAAGCGGCTGCGCCGCAATTCAAATGATGGACCGCCGGGCCACCTGTTCACCGTCGCCGGGATCGATCACAGTCGGTTCACGCTGTCACGGCCCGTCGGGCCGGGCCTGCTGTCGCGGTGGGCCACTCTCCGGATCGCCGCCCGGCGGAGCGTCTGTGGTGGCGAGCCGCGGTGCCACGCCGTCGGCGATCGAAACGTCGTCGGGGAAGCCATCGCCGCTCTCCGGCGTGAACGGCGGGTCGCCCGCCAGCCACCCGTCGAAAATCGGCGCTGCGCCGGGTGGCGCGGGTCCGGTAGAGATTCGGGGTCCCGATCCGCGCGGCTGCCGATACAGTTGGTCGTGATGAGCCGACCAACCCCACCCGTGTTGACGGTGCGGTACGAGGGAGCCGAGCGCACGTTCGCCGCGGGCAACGACGTAGCGATCGGGCGTGACCTTCGCGCCGACGTGCGCGTCGCGCATCCGCTGATCTCCCGCACCCATCTGATCGTCCGGTTCGACCAGGGCCGATGGGTCGCCGTCGACAACGGCAGCCTCAACGGGTTATTCGTCAACCATCAGCGTGTGCCCACGGTCGACATCCAGGACGGCCTACGCGTCAACATCGGCAATCCGGACGGCCCGGCCCTGACCTTCGAGGTGGGCCGCCACCAGGGGACGGCCGGCCGGCCGCCGCTGACGACGTCGATACCGATCGTCAACCCGGCCACCGCGGCGAGCCCGCCGGCCCCGCACGGCCAGCCCACCGGCGCATCATGGCCCGGCCAGCCCCAGCAGTCGCCGTCGGCCTCCTTCCGCCAGCCCACGCATCTGCCCAGCGGACCACAGCCCGTCCCCCCGAGCGGTCCCACGCCGATGCATCCGCCCAGCGGGTCGATGCCGAGTTACCCGTCGGGCCCGCAGCCGCGACACCCGACCGGTGGCCAACCGGCGGCCCCGCCCAGCGGCCCGCAACACGCCCCCCAGATCTACCGCACACCGCCGAATATGCCGCCCCCGCAAGCTGGCGGCCCGGAGACGAGCCGCGTCGCCGGTGACGCCTCGAACCTGGCGACGTCGATGATGAAGATCCTGCGGCCGGGCAAGGCCGCGCTGGAGTCGACGCCGGGCGCGATCAAGATCGGCCGGGCCAACGACAACGACATCGTCATCCCCGAGGTGCTGGCCTCGCGCCACCACGCCACCCTGATCCCGACGCCGCACGGCACCGAGATCCATGACAACCGCAGCATCAACGGCACCTTCGTCAACGGGGCGCGGGTCGATTCGGCCGTGCTGCACGACGGCGACGTCGTCACCATCGGCAACATCGACCTCGTCTTCGCCGGGGGCACGCTGGCCCGCCGCGACGAGAGCGCGACCGCGACCCGCACCGGCGGCCTGGACGTGCGCGGCGTGACCTGGACGATCGAGAACAACAAGACACTGCTGGACGACATCTCGCTGGGCGCGCAGCCGGGCACGCTGACGGCCGTGATCGGACCCTCGGGCGCGGGCAAGTCGACGTTCGCCCGGCTGGTGGCCGGGTACACGCACCCGACCAGGGGCACGGTGGCGTTCGAGGGCCACAACGTGCACGCCGAGTACGCCTCGCTGCGCAGCAGGATCGGCATGGTGCCGCAGGACGACGTGGTGCACGGGCAGCTGACCGTGCAGCAGGCGTTGATGTACGCCGCCGAACTGCGGCTGCCGCCGGACACCACCAAGGACGACCGGGCCCAGGTGGTCGCCCGGGTGCTCGAGGAACTCGAGATGACGCAGCACCTGCACACCCGGGTCGACAAGCTCTCGGGCGGCCAGCGTAAGCGCGCATCGGTCGCCCTGGAGCTGCTCACCGGGCCTTCGCTGCTGATCCTGGACGAGCCGACCTCGGGCCTGGACCCGGCGCTGGACCGCCAGGTGATGACGATGCTGCGCCAGCTCGCCGACGCCGGCCGCGTGGTGCTCGTGGTCACCCACTCGCTGACCTACCTGGACGTCTGCGACCAGGTCCTGCTGCTGGCTCCCGGCGGCAAGACCGCCTTCTGCGGACCGCCCAGCCAGATCGGCCCGGCCATGGGGACGACGAACTGGGCGGACATCTTCAGCACGGTCGCGGGCGATCCGGACGGGTCCAAGGCGCGCTACCTGGCGCGCACGGGCCCGCAGCCTCCGCCGCCGCCCGCCCAGCAGCCCGCCGACCTGGGCGATCCCTCGCACACGAGCCTGTTCCGGCAGTTCTCCACGATCGCCAGGCGGCAGGTCCGGCTGATCTTCTCCGACCGCGGCTACTTCGTCTTCCTGGCGGTGCTGCCGTTCATCATGGGATCGCTGTCCATGTCGGTGCCCGGCAACGTCGGCTTCGGAATCCCCAATCCCATGGGCGCCGCGCCCAACGAGCCCGGGCAAATCCTGGTGTTGCTCAACGTCGGCGCCGTGTTCATGGGCACGGCGCTGACCATCCGCGACCTCATCGGGGAACGCCCGATCTTCCTGCGCGAACAGGCGGTCGGCCTGTCCACCAGCGCCTACCTGCTGGCCAAGGTCTGCGTCTACACGGTTTTCGCGGTCATCCAGTCGGCGATCGTGACCATCATCGTGCTGCTCGGCAAGGGCGGTCCCACCCAGGGCGCGGTGGCCCTGGGCCGGCCCGGCCTCGAACTGTTCGTCGACGTCGCGCTGACGTGCGTGGCCTCCGCCATGCTCGGCCTCGCGCTGTCGGCCATCGCCAAGTCGAACGAACAGATCATGCCGCTGCTGGTGGTGGCGGTCATGTCGCAGCTGGTGTTCTCCGGCGGCATGATCCCCGTGACCGGACGGGTCGGGCTGGACCAGATGTCCTGGGCGACGCCGGCGCGCTGGGGCTTCGCGGCCTCGGCCTCCACCGCCGACCTACCCAAACTGGTTCCCGGTCCGCTCAGCCCCAAGGACTCGCACTGGCGTCACACGCCGGCAGCGTGGTGGTTCGACATCGCCATGCTGGTGGTGATCAGCATCTTCTACCTGAGCTTCGTCCGCTGGAAGATCCGGCTCAAGGGCGGCTGAGGCCGCCGCGGGTCAGGCGCCCCTGCGGATCACCTGGTCGGCGGCGGCGCGCATCCGGTCGGACAATTGCAGGAGCGCATGCTCGCCCACACCGAGCGGAAGCGTGTAGGCCAGTTGCCGCAATTCGACGGCATAGTTGCGCATGTCTTCGCGAAGGCGTGTCTCGACAGTGGGCATGACATCTCCCTCGGGCTGCGGCCGGGCAAGGGTCCTGGTCCTCGTCGACCAGCCGATTGCAAAATTTTCGCAGCCGTGCCGCCGAACTGCGAGAGCGCCGATGCGAATTAACGGGAGTTTGACAGCGTATTTACAGTCGGCGCGCCGGTGCGGTCAATCTTTCGCATGGCCCAGCTCCACCCGTAGGACCGCGGGAGGCCTGATGATTCCGTCCGGGCTGGCGGTGGTGCCGCCGTCCGTCGTCACGTAAGCGACGCGGCCGCGATCCCCGGGCCGGCGCCCCCAGACCGCGCTGGACGGGCCGATCAAAGTCTCGTCAAACGGTTCGCCGGCGATATGGCGCACCTCGCTGCCGTGCCGCGGCAAGAGCGGCACACGGTCGAGGGTGTTGGCCCGATGCCTTGTCACATAGGCGAATCCGGCGTCCTCGTCGATGCAGAAGTCGTCGGCATTGTCGATGGCGGCGACGAACTGCGCCGGGCCGGCCGGGTCGAGAGACGCTCGATCGACGGGAACCCGCATGAACACCTTCTGCGCAGTCGAGGTGTAGTACAGGTAACCGGTCTGCGGCCCGTAGCGCACGCCGTTGACCCCGGGCTGGGGTGGGGGAGGGACGCCGCTGTCTGGATCATCGGCCATCGTGTCATCCGCGAGCCAGACCCGGGCCGCGGCGCTTCGCGCATTCCCGGCCAGGTCGATCCGCCAGATCAGCCCCGCGAAACAGTCGGCGATCGCCAGAACGTTTGGTCCCAAAAGGCAGCTGCCGTTGAGGGCCCGGACACGGTCGTCGAAGGCGTATATCACCTCCGGTGTCAGCGGCGTCCCCGGCTTCCAGGACGTGAAATCGACTCGGGCCAAATATGACTCGTGAGTGGTGTAGCCCTCGGTGAGGTTGACTACGAAGACGTCGGGCGCAACCTCGACGATGCCGGTGATGTGGTGATCGAAGGTGTGCGCCAGTACGGGCGGGACCGCCGCATCGCGATTCGCCGGCGGCACCCACCACAGTTGCTTGTGCAAGACGTCGGTCACCAGCAGCGAGTTGTCGGCGCGGACCGCAAGGTTTTCGGGGAAATGCCATTCGGGAAAGAACGCGACGGGCGTCAGCACGACGGCGGGCAGGGGGGCCAGCGCCATTTTCATTGCTCCAATCCGACGGCGTCGGCGGGAACATCGAAGGCAATCAACGTCATACACACCATCGTGAACCAGCCCAGCAGCACGGTGACGTCCACGATCCCCTCGTCGCCGAGAAGCGCCTCGGCCCGGCGGTAGAGCCCGAAGGGAATGGTGCGCCGGGCCGTCAGAGCGCAGGCAAGTTCGTACACCACTTGTTGGCGCGGGTCGTCGAACGACGTCGGCAGCCCGGCGATCAGCGCCTGAACACGAAGTGGGTGCAGATGGCCGACGCGCTCGCCGATGATTTCGTGTTCGTGGTTCGCGTAGGGGCTACCCCAGTGGCCGTTGACGACATTGGTCGCGATCTCGATCTCCGCTTTGGTCAAGGTCGAGTCATTTTGGAAATACGCGCCGGTCGGCACGATCGTCCTGGATAGCGTCGGGTTGGCAAGCCAGATCTTGTGGGGACCGGGCACCATCCCGCGCAGAGAGCGGGTGAATTCGAAGGCTTTCCGCATATCGGCGGGCATGGCGGTCACCGGAGTTTCATTGAACCGGCCGAAGGTGCCGAAATCAGACACCGCATTCCTCCACGGGTTTGACTGGTCGCTGACACGTGCGTCTGCGACCAGTCAACGGCGGCGACGTGATTTCGTCCAATACTTTCCGGTGGCCTGGTTCATATGATGTGTCATATGGAACTTACCCACCGGCTGCTGGAGCAGTTCCTCGCCGTGGCGGACGAGGGGCACATCGGGCGTGGCGCCCAACGTCTTTCGATGACTCAACCCCCATTGACACAGGCGATTCAGCGCCTGGAGCGGGCCGTGGGAGTCAGGTTGTTCGACCGCACCGCTCGAGGGGTCGAATTGACCGCCGCGGGGCGGTCTTTTCGTGCGGACGCGGAGCGCCTCAGCGCCGCACAGCGCGCTGCCGTGCGGCGAGCCCAGCGAGTCGCGGCCGGCCTCCACGGCGACGTTGATCTCGGTTTCGTTGTCAGCCTCGCGTTCCGATTCCTGCCGAACTTGATGCGTGCGGGCGCCAGCGCGCTGCCCGACCTGACACTGCACCTCGCTCAGATGCGCACCATGGGTCTGCTCGACGCCGTTCGCTCCGGTGGCCTCGACCTGGGCTTCGCTCGCGGGCCCATTCAACATGCTGACGGGCTGCTCGTCACCGAGGTGGAGCGCGAGCAGGCGCTGGTGGTGTTGCCGAGACACCATCGGCTGGCTCACGAACCGTCGGTCAGGCTCGCCGACCTCCGCGATGAACCCCTCGTGGTTCCTTCCCAACGGTCGCTTCCCGCAATCTCGGCCCGGATTCACGCAGCACTTCGGGATGCCGGCGTCGAGCCGAGAATCGTCGCCGAGACGGACGAGCTCTCGGCGATGATGTCCTATCCCATCGCGGGACTGGCAGCCGCCGTCGTCCCCGAACAAGTCGCGGCCATGCGCCATCCCGGCGTGGTTTACGTGCCGCTGTCCGACCACCTTCCCGTGCTCATCACCAGCATCGTCGCCGTGTGCCGCCCGCACCCGGATCCTGCCGTCGCGCGGCTGCTCGACCTCGCCGCGAATTTGCGGTCTGCGTAACGCGTCCGGCGCGCCGATCACGCTTATAGACTCCGACTGCACATCGGCGGCAAAGGGGCCCGAATGGATTTCGAACTCGACGCCGGGCAGCGCGCATGGCTGGCCGAGGTCCGCGAATTCCTTCACGACAACGTCACCGCCGAGCTGCGCGCCGAGCTCGCCGAGCACGACCTGGAGTTCCCCGACGGAGAGGTCGCCGGGTTCCGTCGCAAGATCGGAGCCAAGGGCTGGTTCGGAGTGAACTGGCCGCGTGAATACGGCGGCCTCGGCCTCGGCGCCATCCACCTGCATCTGCTGATGAGCGAATTCGAGTACTGGGGCGTGCCGGGGCCCGACCTGACGGTCACATCCGTGGCGCCGATGATCATGCGGCACGGTACCGAACAGAACAAGTCCGAATGGCTGCCGCTGATCGCCAAGGGCGAAATGATCTGCGCCGTGGGGTATTCCGAGCCCGACGCTGGCACCGACCTGGCCAGCCTGCGCACCAGTGCGGTCCGCGACGGCGACGATTGGGTGATCAACGGCACGAAGATCTGGAACAGCGGCGCACAGCGCGCGACCCACGAGTGGCTCTGCGTCCGCACCGATCCCAACGGTGTTCGCCACCGCGGCATCTCGGTCGTCATCGTGCCGATCGACAGTCCCGGCGTGGCGATCCGCCCGCTGTACGCGTGGTCGGGTTATCGCACCAACGAGGTCCACTTCCGCGACGTGCGCGTGCCGGTCACCAACCTGGTGGGCGAGGTCAACCGCGGCTGGACATACATCACGGGGGCGCTCGACCTCGAACGCGGCGCGCTGACCAACGCGGGCGACCTGCGTCGCGCCGTCGAGGAGCTGCGTGAGCTCGCGCGGGCACCACGCCGGGACGGCTCGGTGCCCTGCGACAGCCCAGCGCTGCGGCGCCGCCTGGCACAAGCGGAGGCCGACGTCGCGGTGGCCACCCTGATGGGCTACGAGGCCGCGTCCATCCTCGACAGCGGCGTGATCCCGTCGGTGGAGGTCAGCGTCGAGAAGGTTTTCACCAGCGAACTGCGCCAGCGCATCGCGGTGCTCGCGCTCGACGTGCTCGGCCCGGACGGTCTACTGGCGCACCGCAGCGAGCGGGCGCCGCTGGCCGGCAAGTTCGAGCGGCTGTACCGGGCCGCGCCGCTGATGCGTTTCGGCGGCGGCACCAACGAGGTGCTCCGCGACATCATCGCCCAGCGCGGGCACAAGATGCCCAGCTACGGGCGCTGACGGATGAGAGCGATACCCACCGCCGAGCAACGCGAGTTCGCCGCGTCGCTGCGCGCCCTGCTGGCCGCCGAGAGCCCGATCCCGTTGGTGCGCGCGCTGACCGAACCGGACGCGGACCGCCGCACCCCGGGGCTGTGGCAGGCGTTGACGGGCGCCGGTGTTCTCGGGCTGGCCATCGCGGAGGAGTACGGCGGCTCCGGCGGCTCATTGGACGATCTCGCGGTTTTCTACGTCGAGGCCGGGCGCGCCCTGTGCCCGACGACGATCCACAGCAGCATCCAATCCGCGCTCGCGATCGACCAGCTCGGCTCGCCGGACGCCAAGGCCGCCTGGCTGCCCGCACTGGCACGCGGCACGACCCGCGGCACGACGGCCCTGTGGAGCTCCCGCGACGCCGCCGTGGTGCCGGCGGCGATCCGCGCCGACCAAGTGTCGGGACAATGGCGGCTGAACGGCACCGCGGACTACGTCGGCGACGCCGACGTCGCCGACGTCGTCGTGACTTCGGCTGCGGCGCAAGGTCGCACGCTGGCCTTCGTCGTGCGCGCCGCGACGCCCGGTGTGACCGTGGAACCGCTTGCGGTGGCGGGCGGGCATCGCGCGTTCACCCTGCGCTTCGACGACGTCGCGCTCACCTGCGACGCGCTGATCGGTGACGTCACCGAGCCGGCACTGCGCCGCGTGGCGAACACGGCGGTGGCGTTGGGATCGCTCGACCTGGTGGGCGTCGGGCAGGCCGTCATCGACCGCACCGTCGACTACACCAAGCTGCGCCACCAATTCGGCCGGCCCATAGCGTCTTTCCAGGCTGCTCAGCACCTGGTTGCCGACATGCACATCGCGCTGGCGGCGGCCCGGTTGGCCGCGCACGCGGCGGTGTTCTGGATCGGGCGCGGCCGAATGGCGACCCGCGAGACCGCGATCGCGCGCCTGCACGCCGCGACCGCGGCGAGACTGATCACGTTGGACGCCCACCAATTGCACGGCGGCATGGGCTATGTCACCGAGACCGATCTGCACCTGTGGACCGAGCGGGCCCGTGTGGGCTCCACGTGGGGTGGCGGGCCGGACGTCGCCGCATCGTGGCTGGAGGAGACGTTGGACTCGGAGGAGGGCCGGTGAGCGAGGACAGCTTGATCGACGCCGAATCGGCCGCGCGCGTGGGCACCGTCGCCGCGTCCGCGACGGGCGAGGTGAACCGGCGCGACTGGCAACGCTGGGCGGCGGCGGTCGGCGACCATAACCCGTTGTGGTTCGACGCGGATTACGCGAGGGCGCACGGCTTTCGCGACGTCGTCTGCCCCCCGCTCTTCCTGCAGTACGCCGTGCTGGGAGTCACCCACCTCGAGGCCCTGCGGCCCGACGGTTCGTCCGGCGCTGTCTCCGGCAGCCTCGCGTTTCCCCGCGCGCCCAAGCGGATGGCGGGCGGCGAAAGCTTCACCTTCCACCTGCCGGCCTATCACCGCGACGACGTCGAAATGGTACGCACCATCTCGTCGATCGTCGAAAAGCAGGGCCGCTCCGGCAGATTCGTTCTGGTCACCTGGAACACGGTGTACCGCAACCAGCATCAAGACCTGCTCGCCGAGGCGTCCACATCGATGATCGCCCGTCCCTAGGAGCGTCGTGACCGACCAAGTGTTTTACGAGGACGTCCAGGTGGGCGACCGGATGCCCGACCTCACCGTGACCGTCGACGAAACGCAGCTGTTCTTCTTCAGTGCCGCCACCTACAACGGCCACCGCATCCACTACGACAAGGACTGGGCGCGCACGGTCGAAGGCTACGACGACGTGCTGGTCCATGGTCCGCTGCAGGCCGCGCTGCTCGGCCGGGCCATCGGGGACTGGATCGGCGGCCGCGGGCGCCTGATGTCCTTCTCCGTCCAGAACCGGGCGGTCGCCCATCCCGGCCAGCCCCTGAGCTTCGGCGGCACCGTCACCGGCAAACGCCTCTCCGGGGCGGGCGCCGGGCTGGTTGACCTCGACATCGCCGGCCGCCGCGGCGAGACCGTGCTGATGCCCGGAACCGCGACGGTCGAGCTGCCCCGACGCGGAACGCCGTCGTGACCGGCCTGCGCGGCGAGGCGGCGATCGTCGGCATCGCCGAGCTGCCGGCGGAACGGAAACCAACCCGCCCGCCGATGTTCACCCTCGACCAGTACGCGCTGCTGGCCAAGCTGGTGATCGAGGACGCGGGCATCGACGCCGCCTGCGTCAATGGCCTGCTGACCCACGGCGTCGCCGAGTCGACGATGTTCGCACCCGCCACACTGTGCGAATACCTGGGTCTGGCATTGGATTTCGGCGAGCGCGTCGACCTCGGCGGGGCCACCGCCGCGGGCATGATCTGGCGGGCCGCGGTCGCCGTGGAACTCGGCATCTGCGACGCGGTGCTGGCCGTGGTTCCCGGTTCGGCGTCGCAGCCGCAGTCCGAGAAACGCCCGCCCCCGACGCCGAGTTGGTATGGGGCGTCCTCGAACAACTACGGGTCGCCGCAGGCGGAATTCGAGATCCCGTACGGCAACGTCGGCCAGAACGCGCCCTACGCGCAGATCGCCCAGCGCTACGCGGCCGAGTTCGGCTACGACCCCGCGGCGGTCGCCAAAATCGCCGTCGATCAACGCGCCAACGCGTGCGCCCACCCCGGCGCGGTCTTCCACGGCGTCCCGATCACGGCGGACGACGTCCTCGCCAGCCCGATGATCGCCGACCCCATCCACATGCTGGAGACCGTGATGCGGGTGCACGGGGGCGCGGGTGTCCTGATCGCCAACGCCGACCTCGCCCGGCGCGGCCGCCACCGCCCGGTGTGGATCAAGGGATTCGGCGAACACATCGCCTTCAAGACCCCCACCTACGCCGAGGATCTGCTGCACACCCCGATCGCCCGCGCCGCCGACCGGGCGTTCGCGATGGCCGGGCTGACCCGCTCCGAGGTGGACATGGCGTCGATCTACGACTGCTACACCATCACCGTGCTGATGAGCCTCGAGGACGCCGGCTTCTGCGACAAGGGCCGCGGAATGTCCTGGATCGCCGGCCACGACCTGACCTACCGCGGTGACTTTCCGCTCAACACCGCCGGGGGGCAACTGTCCTTCGGGCAGGCCGGGATGGCCGGCGGCATGCACCATGTCGTCGACGGCGCGCGGCAGATCATGGGCCGGGCCGGTGAGGCGCAGGTGCCCGATTGCCATACCGCCTTCGTCACCGGCAACGGCGGCATCATGAGCGAGCAGGTCGCGCTGCTGATGCGGGGGGACTGACCGTGGACATCCCCGTACCCGAGCCGACACCGGTGTCGCGGCCCTTTTGGGACGGACTGACCCGGCATCGCATCTTGGTGCAGTATTCGCCCTCGCTCGGGCGCTACGTGTTCTATCCGCGCACGCTCACCCCGGGAACGTTGGCCGACGACCTGGAGTGGCGCGAAATCGACGGCGCCGGAACGCTGTACACGTTCACGATCGCCCGGCGGCCGACCGGGCCGCCCTGGGCGGACGCGGTTCCGCAGCTGCCCGCGGTCGTGCAGTGGGACGCCGGACCGAAGTTCAGCACCGAGTTGGTCGACGTCGAACCCGGTGACGTCCATATCGGCATGCGGGTCGAGCCGGTGTTCTACGATCTGCCCGAAGACGGAATCACCCTGTTGAAGTACCGGCCGGCATGAGCGGCCCACCGATGCGCGCGGAGGCGTCACATGGACGACCCTTTTGATGTCGTCCCGGCGATGCTGCGCGAGTTGAACGCCGGATTCCCGCCCGTCGAGACGCTGACCGCCGAGCAGGCCCGCATCTCCGTCGCCCAGCGGCGCCAGCCCGTCAACAACATCGACGACGTCCGCCGCACCGAGGACCGGTCGATCCCGGGGCCCGGCGGCGACATCCCCGTGCGGATCTATCACCCGCACGGCGACGCCCGGGACAACCGGGCCGCGATCGTGTTCTACCACGGCGGCGGATTCGTCCTGTGCGACATCGAATCCCACGACGGTTTCTGCCGCGCCCTGGCCCGCGGCACCCAGGCCGTCGTCGTCTCGGTGGGCTACCGCCTCGCGCCCGAGCACCCGGCCCCCGCGGCCGCGCTGGACGCCTTCGCGGCGTTCCGCTGGGTGGTCGACCACGCGCCCGATCTCGGCATCGACCCGGCGCGGACCGCGGTCGCCGGTGACAGCGCGGGCGGCAACCTCGCGGCCGTCACCGCGGTCCTGTGCCGGGACAGGGGGATCGCGGGGCCGGCCGCGCAAGCCCTGCTATATCCGGTCATCGACCCGTCTTTCGACACCGAGAGCTACCTGCGCTGCGCCACCGGCTACTTCCTGACCTCCGCCGCCATGCGGTGGTATTGGAGCCAATATCTCTGCGGCGAAACGCTTTTGGATCCGCCCGACCTGGTAGCCCCGGCGCGTGCGGGCTCCCACGCCGGTCTGCCGCCCGCGGTGATCGTCACCGCCGGTCTCGATCCCCTGCACAGCGAGGGCTGCGACTACGCGCGTCGATTGCGCGGCGCGGGGGTGCGCGTGGTGCACCGCGATTTCCCGGACCTGTTCCATGGTTTCCTGACCATTCCGTCCTTCCCGCCCGCGGCGTCGGCCCGCGACCTGGTCTATGGCGACCTGCGGGCCCTCCTGCAGCCCACCCTTTGCGAGTCGGCATGACCGAAGCCGACGTGATCGTGATCGGCGCGGGCTTCGCCGGGCTGTACGCCGTGCACCGGGCCGCGTCGGCGGGGCTCTCGGTGCTCGGCCTCGAGGCCGCCCCGGACGTCGGCGGCACCTGGTACTGGAACCGGTACCCGGGCGCCCGCTGTGACGTCGAAAGTGTCGACTACTCCTACTCTTTCGATGAGGAGTTGCAGCGGAGCTGGACGTGGAGCGAACGCTTCGCCGCCCAACCGGAGATCCTCGGCTACCTGCGCCACGTCGCGGACCGGTTCGGCTTGCGCCGCCACTACCGATTCGAGGTCGACGTCGTCGGCGCCGCGTTCGAGCAAGGGCGATGGCGGGTCCGCACCAGAGACGGCCGGACCCACGCCGCGCAATTCCTGATCTGCGCGACGGGTTGCCTTTCGGCTGTCAACCGCCCCGACATCCCCGGCATCGACGACTTCGCGGGCGAGGTGTACTTCACCGCCGCGTGGCCGCGCGACGACCCGGACCTGCGCGGCAAGCGGGTCGGTCTGATCGGCACGGGATCCTCAGGCATTCAAGCGGTTCCGATCGTTGCGGCACAGGCCGACCGCCTGGTGGTGTTCCAGCGATCGGCAAACTACAGCATCCCGATGCCCAACCGCCCCTGGACGCCGGAGGAGCAGCGCCGGATCCGCGAGGAATATCCCGAGCGCCGCCGCGCCTCGGCGTACGCGGCCGCGGGCACGCCCCACGGCACGTACCACAAGAAGGCGGTGGACACCGAACCGCGGGAACGCACCGAGGCGCTGTGGCGGCGCTGGCGCGAGGGCGGCGTGCTGTTCGCCAAGACCTTCCCCGACCAGAACTCCGACCTCGCGGCCAACGACATCGCCCGTGAGTTCGCCGAACAGCGCATCCGTGAGATCGTCGCCGACCCCACCGTGGCCGCCGATCTGATCCCGGTCGACCATCCGATCGGGACGAAGCGCATCTGCACCGACGGCGGCTACTACGAGACGTTCAACCGCGACAACGTCCGGCTGGTGAACCTGCGCCGAGAGCCCATCGACACGATCACCGCCGGCGGGGTGCGCACCAGCGCGGCCACCTACCCGTGCGACGTGTTGATCTTCGCAACCGGCTTCGACGCGCTGACCGGCGCGCTGACCCGCATCGACCCCGAGGGCCCGGGCGGAGTGCGGCTGAGCGACGTGTGGGCCGACGGGCCACTGACGTTCCTCGGCCTGATGGTGCCCGGGCTGCCGAACATGTTCACCATCAGCGGGCCCGGCAGCCCGTCGGTGCTGGCCAATATGGTCCTGCACGCCGAGGTTCAGGTCGACTGGGTCATCGAACTCGTGCTCGCCGCCCGCCGCCTCGGGGTGACGGACGTGGAGCCGCGCCGCGACGCCGCCGAGGCCTGGACGGACCACGTCGCGAAGGCGGCCGAGCAGACGCTCTTCCCGAAGGCGACCTCGTCGTGGTACCTGGGCGCCAACATCGAGGGCAAGAAACGGGTTTTCATGCCCTACGCCGGCGGGTTCGGCGCCTATCGGCGCCACTGCGACGAAGTGGCACGCCGGCGCTACGCGGGGCTGGTGCTGACCACCCGATGATCGAGACGGTTCAGCAGCTGCTGCGGCAGCGCCGCGACGACGACGGCCCGGCCGTTGCCTGCGGCGAGCGGGTCTGGACCTGGGGCGAACACCTCGCGGAGGCCGAAGCGGAGGCCGCCGCGCTGATCGCCCTGGCCGAGCCGACCCGCCCGCTCCACGTCGGGGCCCTGCTGCCCAACTCCCCGGCGATGCTGCGCGCCATGGCCGCGGCCGCGCTGGGCGGCTACGTGCTGTGCGGGATCAACACGACGCGGCGCGGGGCCGGACTGCTGGCCGACATCCGGCGATCCGACTGCCAGCTGCTGCTCGTCGACCAAGAACACCGGGGCCTGCTGGACGGCTTGGACCTCAACGGGATCCAGGTGCTCGACGTTACCGGCGGGCGCTACGCCGAACTGGTGGCCGCCGCGGGGCCCCTGGTTCCGCACCGCGAGGTCACCGGCGGCGACACGTTGATGATGATCTTCACCTCCGGGACGAGTGGCGACCCGAAGGTCGTGCGCCTCGCGCATGCGATGACGATCATGTGCGGTGCCAGCCTGGTCTTCCAGTACGACGTCACCGCCGACGATGTCTGTTACCTGTCGATGCCGCTGTTCCACTCCAACGGTGTCGCAGCCGGATGGGCGGTCGCCATCGGTGCCGGCGCCACCATGGTCCCGGCCCGGTTCTCGCCATCGGGTTTCCTGGACGACGTGCGCCGCTATCGCGTCACCTACGTCAACTACGTGGGCAAGCCCCTCGCCTTGATCCTGTCCACCCCCGAACGTCCCGACGACGCGGAGAACCCGCTGCGGGTGGCGTTCGGCAACGAGGCCACCGACCGCGACATCGCCGAATTCGCAAGGCGTTTCGACTGCCGCGTGGTGGACAGCTTCGGGTCGAGCGAGTTCGCGGTGATCGTCGTCCGCGAGGACGGAACCCCGCCGGGGTCGATCGGCAGACCGTATCCCGGGGTCGCCGTCTACAGCCCGGCAACGCTGCAGGAGTGCGCCGTCGCGGAATTCGACGAACACGGGGCGCTGAGCAACTTCGACGCCGCGGTCGGTGAGCTCGTCAACACCACCGGGGCGGGCCCGTTCGTGGGCTACTACAACGACCCGGCCGCGACGGCCGAGCGCATGCGGCACGGGATGTACTGGTCCGGCGATCTGGCCTACCGGGACGCCGACGGCTGGATCTACCTGGCCGGCCGGACGGCGGACTGGATGCGGGTGGATGGTGAGAACCTGGCGGCCGGCCCGATCGAGCGGATCCTGGAGCGGCTGCCCGGGGTCAGCCAGGTCGCGGTGTACGCGGTGCCCGACGACCGGGTCGGTGACCAGGTAATGGCCGCCCTGGTCCTGCGCGACGGGGCGCAGCTGGGGCCCGGCGAGTTCGCGGCTTTCCTTGCCGCGCAACCGGACCTGTCGCCCAAGGCCTGGCCGCGCTACGTGCGCATCAACGCCGGCCTGCCGACGACGGCGACCAATAAGATCGTCAAGCGCGCGCTGATGGCCGCGGGCATCAGCGCGGAGGGCGGCGTGCTGTGGACGCGCCCGGCGCGCGGCACGGCCTACAGTCCCGCGGCGGGGAATCCCATCGGCCACGAGGCGACCACCGCCGCGACGCCCTGAGTCAGGTGACCGATTCAGCCTGCGGTTGCGGCGCTTCGCCGAAGCGCGCCAGCACGAGCGTGGCGGACACGGCCACCACGAAGCCCGCGACGACCAGCCAGCCCAGGCCGTCGCGGGCGCTGTCGCCCAGCCACACCACGCCGACGAACGCGGGTGCGATGGTCTCACCGACGACCATCCCGGCGACGGCCGTGGTCACCGATCCGCGGTGCAGCGCAGAGGTCAGCAGCAAGAAACCGGCCGCCCCGCCCGCGGCCGCCGCGTACAGCGCCGGATTGGTGTAGAAGGCGCGGTGGGTCGGGTTGATCACCTCGATCAGCCGCACGCCCACCTCGATGACCCCGAAGCCGGTTCCGGCCGCCAGGCCGAGCGCGAGCGCGCGCGGCCGGTCCGGTAGCCGGCCCGCCACCGCGCCGGCGAGGAATATCGCGGCGACCACGCCCAGCAATGCCCAGCCGAGCCCCGCCGGGGCGCGCCGGAAGTGCCCTGGCCCGGCCGCAAGGGCGAGCACGACAAGGCTCACGCACACCACGGCCACCGCCGTCCACTCGGCGCGCGACAGCCGCGCCGACAACAGCCACGCGGACGCGATGCCGGTGACCGCGATCGAGGCCGCCAACGCCGCGGCGACCACATAAATCGGCACCAGGCGCAACGCCGCCACTTGGAGGAGGAAGCCGACGCCGTCGAGGCCGACGCCGACGATGTAGCGCCATTGCCGGGCGGCGCGCATCAGGAGCACGGTGTCGACACCCGAGCCGCTGCCGGCTTCCACCGACCGGGTCGCCGCCGCCTGCAGCACCGACGCCGTGCCGTAGCAGACCGAGCAGCCCAGCGCGAGGAGGAAGCCGATCAGCACACAACGAACAATAGGCGCCGGCGATGGCCGGCGCGCTGAGCCGGTTGGCTGTGAATCCTCTGAACAAATGTTTGGGCGCGGCACGGGTGGGGCACGTCACAGTAACGTGTGTCGCTGCGTCTGACCGAATCCCACTCACGACTAGTGAACAGTTGTGTGTTTTTAGTGGTGTCGTTGTGCGACTGTCAAACAATGTATGACAAGCGAATTCAAACCAGACGTTTAAACTCGGTATACAACTGTGTACTCTAGCGGCATGGCGGAACGCGGCGCTGAACCCCAGGTCCCACGCGGGCGCCGGCTCTTCCTGCGCGCGGTGCGCCGGTTGTTCAGCCCGCTGCAGCCGGACGACTACCTCGAGATGATCAACCCGCTGTGGACCACCAAGGAGCTGCGCGGGAAGGTCGAGGCCATCGAGCAGCAGGGCTCGGAGGCCGCCAGCGTCTTGATCCGGCCCGGCTACGAGTGGCCTGGGCACAAGCCCGGTCAGTACGTGCGCCTCGGCGTGGTCATCGACGGCGTGTACCACTGGCGTGCGTATTCGCTGACATCGGACCCGACGCCCGACGACGGGCTGATCAGCGTCACGCCGAAGCGGGTCGACGGCGGCGTGGTTTCGCCGTATCTCGTGCACAAGATCCAGCCCGGGGACCTGGTGCGGCTCGGCGAGATCGAAGGCGTGTTCACCCTGCCGGAGCCCGTGCCGGACAAGATGCTGTTCATCAGCGCCGGCAGCGGCATCACCCCGATCATCAGCATGCTGCGCGACCTCGACCACCGCGACGAGATGCGCGACGCCGTGGTCATTCACTCCGCCCGCACCCGCGAGCAGGCCATGTTTATGCCCGCGCTCGAAGAGCTCGAGAAACGGCACGATGGCATGCGGCTCGATCTGCGCTTCACCGCCGAACAGGGGCGGCTCACACCCGGCGACCTGGACGACGTGTGCCCGGACTGGCGCGAGCGCGAGGCGTTCTGCTCGGGCCCGGGGGAAATGCTCGACGCCTTGATCGAGCACTGGAAGGAGAACGCGGACTGCGACCGGCTGCACTTCGAGCGGTTCCAACCGAAGATCGGCGGCGACGCCAACGCCGGCGAGGGCGGCACCGTCTGCTTCCTGGACAGCGACAAGGAAGTCGAATGTGACGGTGGCACATCGATTCTCGAGGCCGGCGAGAAGGCCGGTCTCAACCTCGCCTTCGGCTGTCGCATCGGAATCTGCCATACCTGCGTCGGGACGCTGAAGTCGGGCAAGCTGCGCGACCTGCGCTCGGGTGACGTGATCGAACCGACCGAGCAGGACGTCCGAATCTGCATCAACACCGCCGAGGGCGACGTCGAACTCGAACTCTGATCGAAAGGAGCGGCTCGTGACAACGGCCGTAAAGAACGCCGGAGCGAATCCACTCTCCAGGCTGAGCGAGCAAGAATTGGAAAAGCTCGCGAAGGAATTCGACGCAATCCACGATGACGTGTTTGCCGACCTCGGGGACCGCGACCGGCGCTACATCAAGAACGTCATCTCGGCGCAACGGCAGATCGTGGTGGCAGGGCGAGTCCTGCTGCTGGCATCGCGCTCGAAGACCGCGTGGCTGCTGGGTACCGCCTGCCTGTCCATGGCCAAGATCTTGGAGAACATGGAGATCGGCCACAACGTGATGCACGGCCAGTGGGATTGGATGAACGACCCCGACATCCATTCGTCGGTGTGGGACTGGGACACCGCGTCCACCGCGGAATCCTGGAAGCACTCCCACAACTACATCCACCACACCTTCACCAACATCCTCGGCAAGGACAAAGATCTCGGCTACGAGATCATGCGGATCGACCCCAACCAGAAATGGGCACCGCGCTACCTGGGTCAACCGATCTACAACCTGCTGCTCACGCTCCTGTTCGAGTGGGGAGTGGCCGTCCACGACATGGATATCGACGCGATCCGCAAGCGCGAGAAGCCGTGGTCGGAGGTGCGCAAGGACCTGCGGGGCATCGGGGTCAAGGCGCGCGCGCAGATCTATAAGGACTACCTCGGCTGGCCGGCCATCAGCGCCGGTGCGTTCGCGCTCACGCAGCTCGCGCTGCGCGGCCGGCTCGAACAGCCGGCACGGTCCCGGCTGGGCAAGCGGCTGCGCCGGGTGTCGAACAAGGGCCGCGTCGCCGCAGCAGCGTCGTTCCTCGACAAGGTGGCGCCGGGCGTGGAAAGCACGTACCTGCGCACCCTGGGCGCCGACGCGGTGGCCAACGTCATCCGCAACATCTGGGCCCACGCCATCATCTTCTGCGGCCACTTCCCGGACCAGACCTACACATTCACGCAGGAAGAAACCGAGAACGAGACCCGCGGTGGCTGGTACGTGCGCCAATTGCTCGGCGCCGCGAACATCGAGGGCAGCCCGCTGTTCCACATCATCAGCGGCAACCTCGGCTACCAGGTGGAGCATCACCTGTACCCGGACATGCCCAGCAGCCGGTATTCCGAGATCGCGCCGCAGGTCAAGGAAATCTGCGACCGCTACGAGCTGCCCTACAACTCCGGTCCGTTCGGCAAGCAGTGGTTCATGGTGCACCGCAGCATCTTCCGCTTGGCGTTCCCGGGCGGGAAGCCGCGCCCCAAGCCCGGCCCGTACCACAGCAATGTGCACCGCCCCGACCCCGAGCGGCCGAGCGAGGGCACCCGGTCCCGCGATCGGGTGCCGGCCGAACACCCGGCCGCGGGTCCCGAACACGATTCCACCGGCGTCGAGGTGGAGCCGCCGCCGCGGGGCAAGGACTGACGCTCGGCGCCGCGCTCATCGAGTTGCCGTCGCCGGGCCGCTGGGTAGCCTTTGCGCGATGACGGGGATCGACGGGCAGGTCGTGGCCATCACCGGGGCGAGCAGCGGGATCGGCGAGGCGACCGCCCTGCTGCTGGCCGAGCGCGGTGCCCGGGTGACCATCGGCGCGCGCCGCGCCGAGCGACTCGATGAGATCGCACGGGAAATACGCGACCGGGGCGGATCCGCCGTCACCTGCCGCACCGACGTCTCGCGACCCGAAGACCTTCGGCGGCTCGTCGCGACGGCCACCGGCGAATTCGGCCGGCTCGATGTCCTGATCAGCAACGCCGGCATCAGCAAGATCGGGCCGGTGTCCGGCCTCGAAGTCGACGGATGGACGGCGATGATCGATGTCAACCTGCGGGGAGTGCTGCACGGGATCGCCGCGGCCCTACCGGTTTTCCGAAATCAAGGGCGCGGACATTTCGTGACGACGGTGTCGACCGCGGGGCTCAAGATCGTGCCCACCATGGCGGTGTACGCCGCCACGAAGAACGCCGTTCGCACCCTGATGGAGGGCTTGCGCCAGGAATCCACCGACGGCGTCGTCCGGACCACGTCCATCTCACCCGGATTCGTCGACACCCGATTGGACGATTCCATCGACGACGCGGCGATGCGCGCTCAGATCCGTCGCAACATGGCCGAATTCGGCTTGCCGCCGGCGGCGGTGGCCCGGGCCATCGCGTTCGCCATCGAGCAACCGCACGAGGTCGAGATCGGCGACATCACCATCCGGCCAACGGTCCAGGGCTAGCAGCAGTCGGCGGGGTACCACTCCGGAGAACAGACACCGAAGTGAACCATTTCCAGCGCGCGCTCGTGGATGATCATCGATGATGCGCCGCGCCCCCAGTTCCAGCACCGAAGAGACCGAGCCGACCGATTCCGGTGGCTACGGGTTTCCCGCGCGGCTGTGGCGCCTCCTGGATGAGCACCCACCGCCCGGTGTCGGGCGGGCGCAGCGCTGGCGCAGCCCGCTGCGGGGACCATGGCTGACATCCGTATTCGGGTCGGTGCTGCTGGTCACGCTGCCGATCGTCATCATCACCGGCCTGCTGTCGTACATCGCCTACGGGCCGCGGTTCGGCCAGGCCATCCCCGGCGACGTCGGATGGCTGAAGCTGCCGACGTTCGATTGGCCCACCAACCCGTCGTGGCTGTATCGGCTGACCCAGGGGTTGCACGTCGGGCTCGGGCTGATCCTGATCCCGGTGGTGCTGGCCAAGCTGTGGTCGGTGATCCCGCGACTGTTCGCGTGGCCGCCCGCCCGGTCCATAGCCCAACTGCTGGAACGGGTTTCGCTGCTGATGCTGGTCGGCGGCATCCTGTTCGAGATCGTCACGGGCGTGCTGAACATCCAGTACGACTACATCTTCGGTTTCAGCTTCTACACCGCGCATTACTTCGGCGCCTGGGTGTTCATCGCAGGATTCGTCGTGCACATCGCGATCAAGATCCCGGCCATGTGGTCCGGCCTGCGCTCGATCTCAGCGCGCGACGTGCTGCGCGCCGGCCGCGCCGAGACCCGCGCCGAACCATGGCGGCCGGACGGGCTGGTCGCCGCGGATCCGGCGCCCGCGACGATGAGCCGCCGCGGCGCCCTGGCGCTCGTGGGCGGCGGTGCGGCGTTCATGGCGGTCATCACCGCGGGGCAGACGTTGGGTGGGTTCACGCGGCCCGCGGCCCTGCTGCTTCCGCGCGGCCGCACCCGCGGAGATGGTCCCAACGACTTCGAGGTCAACCGGACCGCGGTGGTGGCCGGCATTTCCGCCGAAGACACGGGCGAGCGCTGGCGGCTCACCTTGAGCGGCGGCCCGCACGCCGTCGTCCTGGACCGCTCCGCCCTCCTGGCCATGCCGCAGCGCACCGCCACGCTGCCGATCGCCTGCGTGGAAGGCTGGTCCACCACCCAAACGTGGACCGGTGTGCGCCTGGCGGACCTGGCCCGGCTCGCCGGCGTACCGGCTCCCGACTCGGCGTACGTCTCGTCGTTGGAGCGCGGGGGCGCGTTCGGCCGCGCGACGCTGCAGGGGAGCCAGGTGCTGCACCCAGATGCGTTGCTGGCCCTGCGCGTCAACGGCACCGACATGTCCCCGGATCATGGGTTCCCGGCGCGCATCATCGTGCCCGCGTTGCCCGGCGTACACAACACCAAATGGGTGGAATCCATTGCCTTCAGGGCCAGCCCAAATGCGTAGCGCCCGAGCAGCTTTCATGAGGCTCTACGGGTCCGGCCCGTGGCATCTGTTGATCCTGATCGCCGGGTTCGCCCTCTTGGGCTACGTGGTGGCCACCGGCAAACCGGTCACGCTGTGGAACACGCACGTGTGGTGGCAGTCGATCATCGTGTGGTTCGCCGCGGCCATCGTCGCCCACGACCTGGTGTTGTTCCCGATCTACGCATTGCTCGACCGGCTGCTGTCGCGCTCCGTCGTCCGGCTGCCGCCGCGGCGGGTGCCCGTGATCAATCACATCCGGGTGCCCGCGCTCGGGGCGGGGCTGACGCTGCTGGTGTTCCTGCCCGGCATCATCAAGCAGGGCGCCGCCACGTATTCGGCCGCGACCGGCCAGACGCAGGATCCCTTTCTTGGCCGCTGGCTGCTGCTGACCTCGGCGATGTTCGGCGTCAGCGCCGCGATCTACGCGGTCCGCACGGCGACGGCGCATCGAGGCGCCGAGGCGGCACCCGACCTACATGTTGGCGATGATTTGTAGGCGCTGGGCGCTGTATTCGGTGTCGGTGATGGCACCCCTGGCGTGCAGGTCCTCAAGTTGTTTGAGGCGGTCGTGCAGCGGAGGCTCGGGCCGCGCGACCGCGGCCGGGTGAGCAGCGTGGACGCCGCCGGTGTGCGGCATCGAGCCGCCCTTGGTGGTCCAACCCGCGCCGAGATCGATCAGCCGCAGCGCGAACAGGACGCCCGCGCCGGTGATCGGCAGGCCGAGGTAGATCATCCACCCCAACGGCACGCCGGCCCGGCTCAGCGCGAAATAACGCGTCAGCAGGACCAGCGCGAGCATCCCGCCGGCCAGCAGCACGACGACCTTGCTTTTCATCCGCCATGAACCTCCGTGTCGATCGCTGCGGGGCGCAGCGGTGGTGCGGCAAGTGCAACCCGGCGGGGCCGCTACCGATCCCAAGGGCGCTAAGCGCATTCACCGTCCACGGCGGCGCTGGAAGGATTCTTGGTGACTTCTTGGAGTGTTCTTTGAAACCCGCGCGTGTTCTGCGCGTGCGGCGGCGACTAACTACTCTGGTGAGCATGGGAAACGGGCGGACCGGGACGGCGACGGCGTTATGCGCCTGCCTGGCCGCACTTGTCTTGCTGCCATTCGACGCCACCCCGATGGCGGCCATCACAAAAACCGTTGCGCCGTCCCCATCCTCGTCGATCGACCACAGTGCCCTCGGACCGCCCAGCTCGCCCTGCTTTATCGGCCTCAACTGCGGATGTGTTCAGCACTGCCAATCGCCGCCACGCCCACGCCCGCCGGCCGTGGCCGGCGATCCACAGCACGCCCCGCCCGCCTCCACGCCGCCAAATCCCTAGTCCGACCGCCTGAAAGCACACTGGAGAGATCGTGAAGATTCGACAAGCCCAGCCCGTGGCCGCGGTCGGCGGTGTCTTCGCAGCGCTCGTCCTGGCGTTCGGGTGGTCGGACGCCGACACGGTCACCCGGGCCGCAAACCCGACGTCTTCGTCCAACGTGACGCCGGCGCCCCCGCCCGCCCCGGGCGGCGCCCTGCCGGTGCAACCCGCCGGCGGGGGCGGCTGCATCATCGGCCTCAACTGCGGTTGCACGCGCAACTGCCACAAGCCGCGGCCCCGTCCTCCGGGCCCCGTCAGCGACCCGCAACACGACGCGCCCGCACCGGCCCCGGAGAACCCCTAGCGGGCAGTACCCGGCGAGGCCGCCGGCCGCTTTCCTATCATCGGCTGATGGAGATCGAGTCCTCGCCGGCGTTCAGTGCCGAGGACTCGGCCCGGTTTCATGCTTGCGGCTTCTGGTCGGACACGACGTTGTCGGACGCGGTACGCCGCAACGCCGAACGGTCGCCGGACCGCCTTGCCTATGTCGACCATGCCGGGACAGCGCTGAGCTGGCGCCAATTCGACGATGCCGCAAGCGCTCTGGCCGAGGGACTGGCCGGCGCGGGGATCGAGCCCGGCGACCGCGCGGCGGTGTGGCACGGCGACTCCGCGGCCCTGCACGCGCTGTTCGTCGCGATCGAGCGGTGCGGGGCGGTCGTCGTCGGCGTCGGCGCGCGCGCCGGAGCCCGTGAAGTCACGGCGATACTGCGCAGCGCCCAGCCGAAAATCCTGATCAGCGACCAACTGCGTGGGACGACCGCGGCGCACGTCGCCGGGGAGCTTGCGCTCCCCACCCTGACGCTGGACTCGCCCGCCGGCTCGCCGCGACTCGACGTTCGGGCGGCGCGGAAGGCGCTTGCCCCCGAATCCCGACTCGGGCCCGACGATGTATTCCTCATCAACTCGACATCCGGCACCACCGGGCTGCCCAAGTGCGTGGTGCACACACAGAATCGCTGGCACTACTTCCACCAGAAGGCCGTCGCCAACGGGCTGCTGACGTCGGAGGACGTTTTCCTGCCGGTCATCCCGACACCGTTCGGATTCGGGTTATGGACCAGCCACACCACGCCGATCTATCTCGGCGCCACCGCCGTCATCCTGGACCGGTTCAGCACGCGGGCGACCTGCGAGGCGATAGCCCAACACCGGGCCACCGTATTGTGCTGTGTCAGTACGCAATTGACCATGCTGATGGCGGATCCCGCGACCCGCGACCACGACCTGAGCTCGCTGCGGGTCGTGTTCACCGGCGGTGAGGCGCTGCCCTACCGGCCGGCGGCCGAGTTCGAGGAACTCACCGGCGCGACGATCCTGCAGTTCTACGGCTCCAACGAAACCGGGATGCTGAGCGCCACCACGGTCAACGACACACGCGAACGCCGGCTGCGCACGGGCGGGCGGATCGTGCCGGAAATGGCGGTCCGGCTCTTCGACGGGGACCGCGACGTGACCGCGACCGGCAAGGGCCAGCCGGCCTGCCGCGGCCCGGCGACCAGCCTCGGCTACCTCGGCGGAACCGATCACGACAAGCTGTTCACCCGAGACGGCTGGATGCGCATGGGGGACATCTGCGAGATCGACGCGGACGGATACCTGACCGTCACCGGGCGAACTTCCGACTTCATCCTGCGCGGCGGAAAGAACATCAGCGCAACGCAGGTCGAGGATGCCGCCACCACCCACCCTGCCATCGCGGTGGCGGCCGCGGTCGCGATGCCCGACCCGGTGTTCGGCGAAAAGGTATGCCTCTACGCCGAACTCG
The DNA here is from genome assembly GCF_001666785.1 of Mycobacterium sp. E3305. NCBI lineage: Bacteria > Bacillati > Actinomycetota > Actinomycetes > Mycobacteriales > Mycobacteriaceae > Mycobacterium > Mycobacterium sp. E3305. Next base: position 42,828 of record NZ_LZJA01000074.1, read on the forward strand.
TCGGCTCGGCCACGATCGAACTGGCCGAGCTGGTCGAACACCTGCTGGCGCTGGGGGTGTCCAAGGAGTTGTTGCCCGAACGGCTCATCGTGGTCGACGAGCTTCCGCGCTCGTCGGGCGGCAAGGTTGCCAAAGGCCGGCTGCGCGAGGATATTCGAGCCAGAACGGAGGCCGAACATGAATGCTCCTGACGCGCGCCGGGGCGGCCTGGAGGTATGGGCGCCGTCGGTGGTCCCCCCGATCGGGGTCGACTTGTCCGACGAGCAGGCGCTCGCGGTCGCCTTCCGCCACCTGGCCGGCATCGGGTTCGCCGAGAACATGGCCGGACACATCACCTGGCAACCCGACGGCCGGACGGAGATGCTGGTCAATCCGTGGGGGCTGTGGTGGCAGGAGATCACGGCGTCCGACATCTGCGTGGTCGACGCCGACGCCCGGGTGCTGCGCGGCCGGTGGGACGTCACCCCGGCGATTTACATCCACACCGAGCTGCACCGCGTCCGCGACGACGCCCGGGTGGTCATCCATAACCACCCTTACTACGTCTGCGTGCTCGCCGCGTTGGGCCGGTTGCCCGAATTGGTGCACCAGACCGGTTCGCTCTTCCTCGATGACCTCTGCCTCGTCGAAACCTATGACGGCGAGGTCGACAGCCCCGCCCGCGCGGCCGAGCTCGCGGCCCGGATCGGGGCCGCGAACCTGACCATCCTGGCCAACCACGGCGTCATCGCGACCGGGCGCAACCTGCCCGAAGCCGTCTACCGCGCGGCGTCCATCGAACGGGTCTGCAAGCTGGCCTACGACGTGCTGCTCACGGGCAAGGAGCCGGTGGCCATGAAGTGGTCCGACATGGCAGGCATGCAGCGGTCTCTCGTCGAGCGCGCCGCCGACGTGTACTGGGCGGGCGCGGCGCGGATGACCATCAAGGCCGACCCCGACGTGCTCACGTGAACCCCGTCGTCGCGCGTGCGTCCACGGCGGCGACACGTCGACAGGCGTCGCCCGCGTCGCACACCGAAGGCCGGCGACACACGCTCGATTACGCCTCCACGCAAGGAGATTGACCAGTGAAATCGATCGACGAGCTTGCCGGCAACCTCAACTTCACGACGGCGAAGACCGGCGAGCAACGCTCGGTCACCTTCTTGCCCGATCCGCCCCGCGCGCCTCGGCGCTACACCGTGATCTCCGTCGACGATCACATCGTCGAGCCGCCGGATACCTTCGCCGGGCGGCTGCCGCGCAAATTCGCCGACCGGGCGCCCAAAGTCGTCGAGACCGACAGCGGCGGACAGACCTGGGTCTACGACGGTCGGGAGCTGCCCAACGTCGGATTCAACGCCGTCGTCGGCCGTCCGGTGGCCGAGTATGGCTTCGAGCCGGTCCGTTTCGACGAAATGCGCAGGGGCGCCTGGGATATCCACGAGCGTGTCAAGGACATGGACCTCAACGGCATCTACGCCTCGCTCAACTTCCCGTCTTTCCTGCCCGGATTCGCCGGCCAGCGCCTGCAGCAGGTGACCAGTGACCGCGACCTGGCGCTGGCCTCGGTGCGCGCGTGGAACGACTGGCACCTCGAGGTGTGGGCGGGCTCGTATCCCGAGCGCATCATTCCCTGCCAATTGCCGTGGCTGCTCGACCCCGAACTCGGCGCGCGGATGATCTACGAGAACGCCGAGCGTGGGTTCCACGCCGTCACGTTCAGCGAAAACCCGGCGATGCTGGGGCTGCCCAGCATCCATTCCAAACATTGGGATCCGATCATGGCGGCGTGCGCCGAAACGGGCACCGTGGTGAACCTGCACATCGGCTCGTCGGGCTCCTCACCCTCCACGACCGACGACGCGCCTCCGGACGTGCAGGGCGTGTTGTTCTTCGCCTATGCCATCTCCGCGGCGGTCGACTGGCTGTATTCCGGGCTGCCCAGCAGATTCCCCAACCTGAAGATCTGTTTGTCGGAAGGCGGCATCGGGTGGGTGGCGGGCCTGCTGGATCGCCTCGACCACATGCTCAGCTATCACGCGATGTACGGCACCTGGGCGGCGCTGGGCGAAAGCCTCACGCCCGCAGAGGTGTTCACTCGCAACTTCTGGTTCTGCGCCGTGGAGGACAAGTCCTCGTTCGTCCAGCGCGACCGGATCGGCGTGGACAACATCATGCTGGAGGCCGACTACCCGCATTGCGACTCCACCTGGCCCCACACCCAAGAGACGATCCACGAGCAAATCGGCGACCTGCCCGCGGACGTGATCCGGAAGTTCAGCTGGGAGAACGCCTCTCGCCTTTATCGCCACCCGGTGCCGGAAGACGTGCAGCGGAATCCCGACGCGTTCTAGCGGGCGCCGCTCTCGCCGTAACGGCCCTTCCATAATCGGCTTCTGCTCCGTACGCTACGTTCAGTATGTACTAAACGTAGCGGGAGGGTCATGTCGCCGGAAGAGGCCGAGTTCGTCGACCGCCTCGGGCTGTTCTTCGAACTGCTCGGCGCCACCCGGACCATGGGCCGGCTGTATGGATGGCTGCTGATCTGTCATCCGCCGCAACAGTCACTGACTCAGCTGGCCGACGCGTTATCGGTGAGCAAGGCCTCCATCAGCACCGTCGCCCGCCAGCTCCTGGAGGGTGGCATGGTGGAGCGGTTGCCCAGCCCGGACCGCCAACACCTGTATCGGGTCACGCCGGGCGGGTTCACCAGCGTTCTTAAAACCCAGCTCTCGCTCATGCGGCTGGGCATCGAGCCCGCCGAGTTCGCCCTTTCCGTGCTGCACGAGGACCGCGCCGAACAGCGGCAGCGTGTCGAGGATTTCCGCGACTTCTGCGAGTTCTGCACCAACGCCTACCGCGATCAGCTCATGCAGATGTGGACCGAATATCGGGCGGCAAGGAGAAAGCCATGACCCCGACCGACAAGGTCGACTTCACATCCGTACCGTGGGGTTCGGTGGAATGGACGAACCTCGTCACCCTCTATCTGCGGGCTCACGAAAGCCGTTCGAACCGGCCCATTTTGGGCGACAATGCGGCGGCGGCAGCGGTGGAGCGGATCGACTACGACTTCAAGCGAATCCATCGGAGCTCGCTGCCGGCGTCGAACCAGTACCTGGTCGCCCTGCGCGCCAAGCGGCTCGACGACTGGTGCGCGGAATTCCTGCGGCGCCACCCGGACGCGGTGGTGCTGCACCTGGGTTGCGGGCTCGACGGCCGCGCCTTCCGGCTCACCGTGCCGCCGTCGGCCTCGTGGTTCGACGTCGACCAGCCCGGTGTCATCGAGCTGCGGCGACGGCTCTATCAGGACACCGAGCGGTACCGGATGATCGGCTCGTCGGTGACCGATCCGGGGTGGCTGGACCAGGTTCCGATCGATCGCCCCACGCTGGTCATCGCCGAGGGCCTGCTGATGTACCTGACCGAACAGCAGGTCCGCGACTTATTGCAGCGTCTGACCGGCCGATTCCAAAGCGGCGAAATGCATTTCGACACGCTCTCGGCGCTGGCGCCGTTGCTGTCGAAGCTGTTCACCCGCGGGATCATCAAGTGGGGCATCCGCGATGCGCGGGAGCTGGAGAACTGGAATCCTCGGCTGCGCCTGCTCGAACAGGTCCCGGCGCTGGCAGGTTACCAACAGATCGAATCGGCGCCGGTCCGGTTCGTGTACAAACTCACCTGTGCGACTCCCGGCGGCCGGTATGACGTGCTGAACCGCTTCGAATACTCATAGGTCGGAAGCCAGCCGCCGAAGAATCTCGGCGGTGGGTTCGGTGGTGGCATTGCGGTACCCGGTGCCCGCCCACAGGTGCAAGTAGCCGGGCTTGCCCGCCGCGGCCGCGGCCTTGCGGAGCGGGCTGGTGAGGTAGTGGATGGCCGGATAGCCCAGCGGCGCCTGCGCCTCGTGGGCATCGATGAACGCGTTGCGCAGCCCGCGGGCGGGGCGGCCGGTGAAGGCGCGCGTGAGCACCGTCTCGGCGTACGCGGGATCGGTCAGGGCCGCCTGATGCGTGGCCGATGCGCCGCTTTCGTCCGCGCGCAGCAGAACCGTCCCGACGGCGGCCGCCGCGGCGCCCGCACGGATCACCTCGGCCACCGCGGCGGGGCTGGCGAGCCCGCCGGCGGCCATTATTGGCAGCGGCACGGCCGCGACGATGCGCTCGACCAGTTCGGCGATCGGCACCGGCCGCAGCGGCTCCCGCGGCGAGAGTGTGCCCGAGTGACCGCCCGCGGCCGCCCCCTGCACGGCGAGCATGTCGACCCCGGCGTCGCGTGCCGCCACCGCCTCGTCGGGTGTGGTCACCGTCTGCACCACGACGCTGCCCGCCTTGCGCAGCGCCGCGATCACCGCCCGCGGCGGGATGCCGAAGGTGAACGACACCATGGGAACCGGGTCGTCGAGCAGCAGCGCGACCTTTTCGTCGAACTTGTCGCTGTCCTCGATCGGCTCCGGGGGCAGCGTCAACCCGAACTGATCCGCGTCGCGCTGGACGATCGCGGCGTAGGCGCGGTAGCGCGCGGGGTCAACCGGCAGCGGATTGGGTGCAAACAGGTTGATACCGAACGCGATTCCCTCGGCGCGAACCTGCTTGACCTCGGCCTCCACGGCTTCCACGGTCTTGTACCCGGCCGCGAGCATGCCCAGGCCGCCCGCGCGGGTCGCGGCCGAGACCATTGCGGGGGTGGTCGGGCCGCCAGCCATCGGGGCGGCGACCAGCGGGATGGACATTTCGAAACCTGCCAGCATGTCGGAGCCCTTCCGGTGTAACCGTGCGCCGAACGCGGACAGCGCAGCCCTGACAATAACGACGCCCCGTCGCGGCGGCATTCCACCCGGGCAGATGACCTGGCAGGATGCTTCACCGTGAAGAGGCCCAACTTCCTCGTGATCGTGGCGGACGACCTCGGGTTTTCCGATATCGGCGCGTTCGGCGGCGAAATCGAGACGCCGAACCTCGATCGGTTGGCCCACGCGGGGATCCGGCTCACCGACTTCCACTCGGCGCCGGCGTGCTCACCCACCCGGGCGATGCTGCTGACGGGCACGGACCACCACATCGCCGGCATCGGCACCATGCTGGAGGTCGCCGGCCCCGGGTTTCGCGGGGCGCCCGGCTACGAGGGCTACCTGAACGACCGGGTGGTGGCGTTGCCGGAACTACTGCGCGACGCGGGATACCTGACGCTGATGTCGGGCAAGTGGCACCTGGGCGCCACGATCGACAGGTCGCCCTGGGCGCGCGGTTTCGAGCGCTCGTTCGCGCTGCTGCCGGCCGGGGCCAGCCATTTCGGCGGCGGCGGCGCCCGCAGCTTCTCGCCGGTGCCAACGCTTTACACCGAGGACGACCAGTTCGTCACCGTGGGGGATGACTTCTACTCGTCGGACTTCTACACCGACAAGCTGCTGCAGTATTTCGGCGAACGCGCCCCCGGCGACGACCGGCCGTTCTTCGCGTACCTGCCCTTCCAGGCGCCGCATTGGCCGCTGCAGGCCCCGGACGAATCCATCGCGAAGTACCGCGGCCGCTACGACGCCGGACCCGACGCGCTGCGCGAAGAGCGACTGGCTGCACTCAAGCGGCTGGGCCTGTGTCCGCCGGACGTCGAGGCGCACCCGGTCGTTGCCGACGGGGCCCCCGAGTGGGCCGACATGACCGATGAACAGCGCGCGGTGTCGGCTCGCAGCATGGAGGTCTACGCCGCGATGGTCGACCGGATGGACTGGAATATCGGCCGGGTGCTCGATTACCTTGCGGAGCGCGGCGAACTGGACGACACCGTCGTTATCTTCCTGTCCGACAACGGCGCCGAGGGAGCGATCGTCGAGGCGATGCCGTTGGTCGGGGCCCGAATCGTCGCACAGATCGAAAAGCATTGCGACAACAGCCTGGACAACCTGGGCCGGCCCTCCTCGTTCATCTGGTACGGGCCGCGCTGGGCGCAGGCCGCCACCGCGCCGTCGCGGTTGCACAAGGCGTTCACCACCGAAGGCGGGATCCGCGTGGTGGGTTTCGTGACCTGGCCGGGGTTTGAACGGCAGCGCGAGATCGGTACGGCGTTCAGCACCGTCATGGACATCGCCCCGACCGTGCTCGAACTGGCGGGCGCGGCGCACCCCGGCACGTCCTACCGCGGGCGCGAGGTGGCGCCGATGCGCGGCCGCTCCCTGGTGGGGTACCTGTCCGGGGGTGCGGAGGCCGTTCATGACGCCGAGACGGGCACGGGCTGGGAACTGTTCGGCCGCAGGGCGATCCGCCAGGGAGACTGGAAGGCGTTGCATCTGCCGGCACCGTATGGCCCGGGCGGCTGGCAGCTCTATGACCTCGCGGCGGACCCCGGCGAAATTCACGACCTGGCCGGCTCGCACCCCGACAAGCTGGCCGAGCTGCTGGCGCTGTGGGATCGCTACGTCGAGGAAACCGGGGTAATCCTCGACCCCGTCTCGGTGTTCGACCTCGAGTTCTAAGGGCGCTGATGGCTGAGACGACGACCTGCGCAATCATCGGTGGCGGCCCGGCCGGCATGGTCCTGGGACTGCTACTGGCGCGGGCGGGCGTGCAGGTCACCCTGATGGAGAAGCACGGCGACTTCCTGCGCGACTTTCGCGGCGACACGGTCCACCCGACCACCATGCGGCTGCTCGACGAGCTGGGTTTGTGGGAACCCTTCGCGGCCTTGCCTTTCACCGAGGTCCGCACCGCGAAACTCGAATCCAACGGGCGCTCGGTGACCTACGTCGACTTCGAGCGGCTGCGCCAGCCCCATCCCTTCGTCGCGATGGTGCCACAGTGGGACCTGCTCAACCTGCTGGCCGACGCGGCTCAGGCGGAGCCCGGCTTCTCGCTGCGGATGAACACCGAAGTCACCGGGCTGCTATGGGACGCCGGCCGGGTCGCCGGAGTGCGCTACCGCGGCCCCGACGGCCCGGGCGAACTGCGGGCCGAGCTGACGGTGGCGTGTGACGGCCGCTGGTCGATCGCCCGGGAGCAGGCCGGACTGAAGGCGCGCGAGTTCCCGGTGAAGTTCGACGTCTGGTGGTTCCGCTTGCCTCATAAGGAAGACGTGGAGTACTCCTTCCTCCCTCGACTGGGTCCGGGCAAGGGTCTTGCCGTGATTCCGCGGGAGCGCTACTTCCAGATCGCCTACCTCGGGCCCAAGGGCACCGACGCCCAATTGCGGGCGCGCGGCATAGACGCGTTTCGTCGCGACGTCGAAGAGCTGCTGCCCGACATGCCCGAGTCGGTGGCGGCGCTGCAATCGATGGACGACGTGAAACATCTCGACGTGCACGTGAACCGGCTGCGTCGCTGGCACACCAAGGGGCTGCTGTGCATCGGCGATGCGGCGCACGCGATGTCGCCGTTGGGCGGCGTCGGCATCAACCTGGCGATCCAGGACGCCGTCGCAGCCGCGACCATTCTCGCGGAACCGCTTCGACGGCACCGCGTCGGCGACCGCGAACTCGCCGCGGTGCACCGCCGGCGCGTCTTCCCCACGGTGGTGACGCAACTCGTGCAGCAGGTGCTGCACCGAGCGTTGCTCGGGCCGTTGCTGCGCGGGGCCGACCCGACCCCGCCGGCGGCATTCCTCGGCCTTATGCAACGGCTGCCGTGGCTGTCGATCGTGCCGGCCTACTTCGTCGGCGTGGGTGTCTTGCCCGAGCACGCCCCGGCGTTCGCCCGTCGCGGGAACGGCTGAGTCGACGCAGGTCCGGGCCCGTGTGGACGCGGGGGCGTTTGCTACGTCGCGGGCGCGGGTAAACTGGTAGGGACAATTTGGGGGTCGTGAGATCGGTCCATCCCCGCACACCGCGGACGTTTCCTACGGGAACACCACGGGACCGAGAGGAGGCCAGAGAAGTGAACGTCAAGAAATTCGCAGGTAAGGCCGCGGTCGTCGGCGCGTTGAGCGCGGCGGCGCTGGGACTTGGTACGGGTATGGCGCAGGCGCACCCGGGACCGTGGCCCCCGCCCGTTCCGCCGGGTCCGCACGTCGTGGACAACGGTCATTGGAACCCGCTGCCGCCGGGGCAGGTCAAGCAGATTTGCCCGTGGCAGTCGCCACCCGGGCAGTGGATTGGCGGGCCGCACGGGGTTCCCTGCACGTAATTCGACCCGGCCACCGCAGCAGCTCTCGAACCACTGGTTCGAGAGCTGCTTTTTTCGCTGAATTCCTCAGCTTCGAGTGCGTCCTAAAGCCTGCGTAGAACCAGGCGTCGTTCTTGGGTGTCCAGTATGGACTCAAGCCCATCTGGTGCGCTGGGCACGGAATTCTTGCGTTCGTTAGTGAGGCGACTTGCGGGGTTGCTGCGGATCCAGTCCGCGAGGCTGAGTTGATATACCCGGGAGAGGTGCCATACTTTTTGGTATGGAAACTGCGGTGAACCCATCGCAGCTGAGCCCGTTCTGGGAGACTGACCTCGAAACTCGCCTCAAGCACTTCGATACGTTGCGTGCCCGCAGTGGGGGTGTCGAGTTCATTCCGCAGCAGGATGGGCGTGGCTTTTGGTCGGTGACGTCCTATGCCGGGGTGCGTACGGTGACCCGGGACCCCAAGAGGTTCACGAGCACCCTTGGTTTCTCCTTGGACGACATGCCTCCGGATCTGCTCGAGATCCTTGGCTCGATCATCGTGATGGACGATCCCAAGCATCAGCAGTATCGGCGCCTCGCACAGGTGGCGTTCTCACCCCGATCAATTCGCCGCATGACCGATTACGTCGGCAGGCTGGCCGACGCCATCGTCGAAGAGATCCGGGAGCGTCGTACGTTTGACTTCGTCGAGACTGTGGCGGCAAGCCTTCCGTTCCAAGTCATCGCGGACCTGCTGGGAATCCCGGTCGGCGACCGCACGCGCTTGCGTGAACTCATTGACCTGATCCTGGGCGTCAACGACGGCCACGTCAGCGACATCGATACCAGTTTGCAGGCGGTCAGCGAGTTCTTCGAGTACACCATCGACCTTGGAAGGCAGCGACGCCGGTATCCTGGCGATGACATCACCTCCGCTTTGATGCAGGCCGAGGTCAACGGGAAACGGCTCACCGCAGCGGAATTCGGGTCTTTCGTGATCCTGCTCGCCGCGGCAGGAAACGACACCACGCGGACTGCACTGGCGTGGGCGATGCACCTGCTGAGCGAGCATGCCGACGAACGCGTCGCCCTGGCGGGCGATTTCGACGGACTTCACGGCAACGCCATCGAGGAGGTGCTCCGTTGGTCATCGCCCGTGCTGCACATGCGGCGGACTGCGACGACGGACACAGTCCTCGGCGACGTCCAGATCGCTGCCGGAGACAAGGTCGTGGTGTGGTATCTGGCCGCCAATCACGATCCGAGCGTGTTCCCCGACCCGTCGCGCTTCGACATCCTGCGCTCCAACGCCCGCGATCATCAAGCTTTTGGAGCCGGTGGACCACACTTTTGCCTCGGAGCGGGGTTGGCGCGGATGGAGATACGCGTCGTGCTGGGCACACTGCTAGCTGCGTTCCCGACACTGCGTGCGACGGCTCCGCCCGATCCGCTGCGCTCGATGTTCGTCCACGGTGTCAAGGCACTGCCCTGCACCCTGGACTAACTCAGGGATCTGACCGCTGGACTGACAGGGACCATCACCGACCTTGGCGAACGGCGAATTCTGTTGCGCCGCTTTGCGTGAAGGCGTTGAATACGGGCACCCCACCGGTCGCCCTGTAGCCACCATCATGGTCATGGCGCAATGTCACGGCATCTCGGACAGCAACCGCCGCGCCGCTTCTACGCATGGTCGCAGCCGGTCGATCGGGCTGACCCCGGACAACGCCAACGACCGTCGCGGTACCTCGATCTCGATCACGATGTCGGACGGGAGCGCGGAAAGGATGTCACGCAGGGGCAACTCGCCCTCGCCGGGCACCATGCGCTCAAACATGGCTTCTTCCATGTAGTTTTCGCTGCGCGGGCGCAGCGTGGTGTCGTTGAGTTGGGCGTACCCGATGCAAGCCGGGTCGATCGCGGCGAGATCGGCGGCGCCCGAACCCGAGCGGACCAGATGCATGGTGTCGATCAGCAAGCGGAAGTCGGGCCGCCCCACGTGTTCGAGCGCGGCGAGCGCCGTCGGCAGGTCGCCGACGGTCAGTCCCGGTACCGGTTCGAGGAGTGTCCGGATCCCGCGCTGGGCAGCCAGCTCCGTCAGCGCGGCGAATTGGTCGAAGCTGCGGGGAACGTCGGCATCGAGACTGACCACATTGATTCGGGGGACGTTCAGCTCTGCGAGCACGTCGAGATCCGGCCGGAACGCGCTCATGTCGGCGCCGGGCAGCACCAGGAAGCCGTCACCGAGCGAGATCGTCACGCCGCGGTCATTCATCGCGGCGAGCACCGTCCGACGCAGGCCGGCGTCGTCGGTGAGAGAGAAGCGGGGATAACCGAGCGGCACCAGCGGCATTCCCTGCAGCGCGGCGGAGACGAAATGGCAGCCGAGATCCGCGGCCAGGTTCACCAATTCGGCCGGGGGAAGGCCGAATACACTCAGCATCCCGATGCCGAGCCGATCCGTGCCCGTCGCGGTCATGTCACCCGGGACGACCGGCGAGTTGGGCCAATTGCGCGGCCCCCTCGGCCGTCTGGGTGGTCATGGCGATGCGCCCCGAAGTGACCGGGTCTTCGATGATCGGCGCCTCCAAAACGAGGTCGTCGCGGACAAACGCCACATGATCCTTCAAATGGCCAGCGGTATACGACGCCCACGCCGACGCCGATGGGGGGTCGAGGATCAGGGTCACGTCGTAGAAACCCGCCGTCAGCGACTTCGGCGGATCCACATGTATGAGCCCGAGCCGCATCGTCTCCGGGCCCAGCGTGTACAAGGTGGTCCGGCCGATATCGCACGCGGTGAACGCGTCGGTGGGCGCCACGGGATGGTTCGGGTCGGTGGTCGGGCATTTCTGCGGGCCGGCCGGCTGAGACTTGTTAACGGGGCGGACGGGCAGCGGCGCGATCTGCACGCTCGGTGCGGCCGTTGCGCTTGTGGTGGGTGTTTTGGTGGTTGTGGCGCTGGTGGTCGACGTGGTGGGCGCGGCCTGGTGTCGCGTCGAGTGGCAGCCGCACACCATTGAGAAGAGCAGGCCGGCGCACGTCAGGCCGGCCACCACCGCGCGAACCTTCGCCTCGCCTCGCCGTCGGATCATTCGGCCCATTGTTCCAGCCGAAAAAAAGACCGCGGCGATGCGTGCGCAGTCGTCCTACGGCACCGGTTTCGCCCGCGCTCGGGGGTCATGAAGCGCACCCGGCCCTTTACTGACACTACGAATATAGAGTAGCGTGTCGCTCCAAGACGATGGACAAACGCCGAAAGCCCAATCCGGGGGAGCGCCGCCGCGACTTATGCGATGTGGCCATTCAGCTGTTGGCCGACGACGGCGCGAAGGGCTTGAGCCATCTCAAGGTCGACCGCAAGGCCGGCGTCCCCGACGGCACCACGTCGTTTTACTTCCGCACCCGCTCCGCGCTGCTGAGCGCGGTGGCCGAGCGGCTGGCCGAGCTGGACCTCGCCGACCTGCAGTCCGTCGCCGACGACTCGGACGGCAGGGGTGAGAACCCGTCGCCCTCCCGGCTGTCCCAGGTGGTCATCCGATCCGGCGACGAGCCGCAGTTGTTCCGGACCAAGGCGCGCTACGAGCTGACGATGCAGGCCGCGCGTGATCCGTCACTGGCCGCGATCCTGCAGCGGGCCACGGACGAATTCACCAAGCTGCACCGTGAAATCCTGGTTCAGCTCATGCCGCACGGCGCGGACCTGGAACCCGCCGTCGTCGAGGACCTGAGCAACGTGACGCTGACGTTCATCAACGGGCTGCTCGTGCGGTTCGCCCACGGTGACCGGATCGTCGACACCCCCGAGCGGCTGGACGGGATCTTGTCGGCCATCGCGGCCGGCATTCTGCACAGCCCGCACCAGGGCCGGCTGACCAGTGCGGATGGGCGGGGCCAAGCCGGGGCGCACCGGGCCACGGCGCTCGGATGAGCGGCCCGTGCGCGCACACCTCGGCGGCGGGTTGTGCGGCATGGGGTCTTGCCAGACCATTGCCCATATGGTTCTCTACGAGAATAGAGTTAGGCCACGTTGACGGGCCGATTTCAGCCCAGCCCGTTCCCATGTCTGAGCAAAGCATTTAAGCGGAGTGTACAAATTGCCCGACCCGGATCCAGCGCTGCAATCCTGGCAGCGCGGGCGCTGCGCAAGCCGTACCAACACCCGGGAAGCGTCAGCGGTAGGAGGGATTTCGTGACGACGAGCACCGATAGCCATGTGCGATTCGACCCGTACGACGTCGAGCTGATCGCCGATCCGTACCCCGTGTTCAAGCGCCTGCGTGACGAGGCGCCGCTGTATTACAACGCCGAATACGATTTCTACGCGCTGAGCCGATTCGCGGATGTAAACAAGGCAATCATCGACCACGGCACTTACAGCTCCGCAAGGGGCGTGATCATGGAACTGATCAAGGCCAACCTCGAGATCCCGTCGGGGATGCTGATCTTCGAAGACCCGCCGATCCACGACGTGCACCGCAAGCTGCTGTCGCGCATGTTCACCCCCCGAAAGATCACCGCGCTGGAGCCGATGATCCGGGAGTTCTGCGCACAAGCGCTCGATCCGCTGGTGGGGTCGGGGCGGTTCGACTTCGTCACCGACCTGGGCGCGATCATGCCGATGAAGGTGATCAGCGCGTTGCTCGGCATCCCCGAAGAAGATCAGGAATACATCCGCGATCGCGGCAATGCTCAGTTGCGCACCGAGCCCGGTAAGCCGATGAGCGCCGCCGAGCACGGCCTCTCGGTGGGCGAGCAGTTCGAGGCCTACATCGACTGGCGCGCCGACAACCCGTCGGACGACATCATGACCGAGCTGCTCAACGTCGAATTCGTCGACGAGACCGGGACCACGCGGCGGCTGAGGCGCGAAGAAATCCTGGTGTACCTCAACGTGGTGGCGGGGGCCGGCAATGAAACGACCACGCGCCTGATCGGTTGGGCCGGAAAGGTTCTCGCCGAGCACCCGGAGCAGCGCCGTGAACTCGTCGAAAACCCCGCACTGATCCCGCAGGCCATCGAGGAGTTGCTGCGCTTCGAGCCGCCCGCGCCGCACATGGCGCGTTATGTCACGCGCGACGTGAGCCTCTACGACCAGACGGTGCCGGAGGGCAGCGTAATGCTGATGCTGATCGGTGCTGCGTGCCGCGACGAGCGGCAGTTCGGCCCCGACGCAGGCGAATTCAACATTCATCGTCCCGCCCGTCCGCACCTCACGTTCAGCGTGGGCGCCCACTTCTGCCTGGGTTCGGCGCTGGCGCGGCTGGAAGGCCGCGTCGCCCTCGAGGAAATCCTCAAGCGCTTCCCGCACTGGGAGCCCGATCTGGCCAACGCAACACTCAGCCCGACGTCGTCGGTCCGGGGCTGGGAAACTCTGCCCACCGTGGTGCCCTGATGACCGGCCGGGTCGAGGGCAAGGTCGCGTTCGTCAGCGGCGCCGCCCGCGGCCAGGGCCGCAGCCATGCGGTGCGCTTGGCGCAGGAGGGCGCCGACATCATCGCGGTCGACGTCTGCGGGCCGATCGAGAACCTGGCCTACCCGCACTCGGTGCCGGAAGACCTGGCCGAGACGGCCGACTTGGTGAAAGCCCACGACCGTCGCATCGTCACCGCGCAGGTGGACGTCCGCGACTACGAGGGCCTGCGGTCCGCGGTGGACGACGGTGTGGAACAGCTCGGGCGGCTCGACATCATCGTCGCGAACGCGGGCGTGGGCACCGACGGCAGGAAGCTGCACAAGATCCGCGAGAACGTCTGGCAGGACATGATCGACATCAACCTGACCGGCGTCTGGCAAACGGTCAAAGCGGGCGTCCCGCAGATTCTTTCGGGCGGCCGCGGCGGGTCGATCGTGCTCACCAGCTCGGTCGGCGGGCGCAAGGCGTACCCGAATACCGGCCACTACATCGCGGCCAAACACGGCGTCATCGGCCTGATGCGCGCCTTCGCCGTCGAGCTCGGCCAGCACATGATCCGCGTCAATTCGGTGCTACCCACCCAGGTCAGCACCACGATGGTGATGAATGACAACACGTTCCGGCTCTTCCGCCCCGACCTGGAGAATCCGGGGCCGGAGGACTTCGCCCCCATCTCGCAGATGATGCACACGCTGCCGGTGCCCTGGGTGGAAGCCGCGGACATCAGCAACGCGGTCCTGTTCCTCGCCTCTGACGAATCGCGTTATGTCACTGGCGTTTCGCTTCCCGTCGACGCGGGCAGCTTGCTCAAGTAGCGCCAATACAAGAGAAGTTGGAGAAGCCGATGCCCGAATACGACTACGAAGAGATGAAGAAGGAAGCCGAGCCGTACATCAAGTTCGAGAAGGACAAGAAGAACCGGATCGCCTATATCACGTTCAACCGCCCCGAGGAGCTCAACTCCACGACCTTGGGAATGCGTCAGAACTACGCCGACCTGATCCACAAGTGCAACGTGGACGACGACGTCAAGGTCGTCGTGATCCGCGGCGAGGGAGAGGATTTCGGCAGCGGCGGCGACCTGCCCGAGCAGCGGGGCATGCTGGAAAATCCCGGCATGCCGCTGCTGCACGAACTGGCGATCAACGACGACGACGTGAAGTACCCGCCCGGCGGATCGTATCGGTACCTGTCCACCGTCACCGACTTCTACGCGAAGGCCCGTGCGGGCAACCGGCCGCTTCAGGAACTGCGCAAGATCAGCATCATCGAGGCCAAGGGCTACTGCTACGGCTGGCACTTCTACCAGGCCGGCGATGCCGACCTGGTGATCGCCTCGGACGACGCCCTCTTCGGGCACCCGGCCTTCCGTTACGTGGGCTGGGGCCCGCGCCTGTGGTGGTGGGCCGAGACAATGGGCCTGCGCAAGTTCTCCGAGATGCTCTTCACCGGAAGACCATTCAGCGCCAAAGAGATGTACGAGTGCGGCTTCGTCAACAGCGTGGTGCCGCGGGAGAAGCTGGAAGCAGAGACGCTGAAATACGCGATGGCGTGCTCCCGCTCTCGCCCGACCGACACGGTCGCCGTGCAGAAGACGTTCCTGGAGCTCTACAAGCAGCATAAGGGCGAATACTTCGGCAGCCTGCTCACCGGCATGGTCGAAGGCATGCTGCCGATGATCGCCAACGACGCCGAGGAAGTCGACCTGACCGCCGGAACCTTCGAGAAGGGCCTCAACAACGTCGTCAAGGACAACGACCTGAACTTCCCGCCGGAGTGGCGCCTGAGCCGCTCGGGTCGCGCGAAGCCCTGACCTTCGGGGAGCTCGCATGTCGGCGCTGACGGGTTTCCGGGTGATTGAGCTGGCCGGATCCGTAGCGGTCGAGTACTGCGGAAAACTGTTGGCCGACTTCGGCGTCGAGATCATCAAGGTCGAGGCTCCGGAGGGCGGCAGCCCGACGCGGGCGATGGCCCCCATCCTGGCCGACGGGTGCGACGGCAGCGGGCTGTTCGCGTACCTGAACACCAACAAAAGGTCTGTCGTGCTCGATCGCGGTACCGCTTGCGGCGCCGAGTCCCTGCACAAGCTCATCGGCACCGCCGACGCGGTCATCGGAGATGGTGCTACCGACTGGTCCGCCCAGTATCCGGATGTGGTGTTCTGCTCGATCGCGCCGTTCGGACGGGGCGCGCCACCCGAATCCGCCAATGCCAAGAGCATCAACGTGTTCCATGCCAGCGGCTGGGGCTACCACACGCCCAGTCACCCGGATCTCAGCAAGCCGCCACTGCAGGGGCCCGGCCGGTTCCTCGCCGACTACGAAGCGGGGCTGGATGCCGCGCTCTGCGTGACCGCGTCCCTATTCGGGCGACTGCACAGCGGTCGAGGCGAGTCCATCGACATCTCCGGGCACGCGGTGCTGGCCTCCCGCGCCGACTGCATTCTGGGGCGATTCATCACCGGGGAGGTGACCGCCGCGGGTCACCGCGGCGACTTCGACCAAGCAGGCCCCGCAGCGTTTTTCGGGTGCGCCGATGGCTTCGTCTACCTCTACATGACCAGCCGCGCCCACTGGCTCGGCCTGAAAGAACTGATGGGTCAACCCGGCTGGCTGGCTGCTTTCGAGGATGACTGGCTGGAGTTCTCCGTGACCGCCGAGAAGGTTGCCGCATTCCATCGCGGCTTCGCGGCATGGATTCGGGACCTTGCCAAGCACGACGCCTCCGACCGGGCCCAGCGACTGGGGGTGCCGCTGGTGCCGGTGAACGACGCCGCGAACCTTCATGACTCGCCGCAATACCGGCATCGCGGCTTCTTCCAGTGGGTGCGCCACCCGGTGCTGGGCGACGCGGCATACCCGACGGTGCCGTACGCGCTCAGCGCGTCACCGGCTCGAATCACCGATCCCGCACCGACGCTCGGTCAGCACACGCGGCGGGTGCTGGACCGCATCGATTCGGTGCGGCCGCGGCCGCAGGTCGCGTCGCCGCAGTTGAAGCCCCCGATGATTCCGCGGGGCGGGCCGCTGGAGGGGGTGCGGGTCGTCGAGCTCACCAAGGTGTGGGCCGGCCCGTATGCCGGCAAGCTGCTCGCGATGCTGGGCGCCGAGGTCGTCAAGATCGAAACCGCGGGCAGCCCCGAGGAGATGCGCGCTTACGGCGGCACCGACATCAACCACGCGCCGTACTTTCTGAGCATCAACCCCGAAATCCTCAGCGTGGACCTGGACATCAAGTCCGCCGAGGGCATGTCGCGGCTGCGGGAGCTGATCGGCCGCAGCGACGTCGTCCTCAACAACCTTCGCCCGGGCGCGATGGAACGCCAGGGCCTGGGGTACGCGCAACTGAGGGAGATCAAACCGGACATCATCTCGGTGTCGATCAAGATGTGGGGCAACGACGGGCCACTGGGCCACCAAACCGGTTACGCGCCCTGCTTCGCCGCCCTGGCGGGGCTGGCCTCGCTGGTCGGCTACCGCGGCGGCCCGCCGCTTGGAACCAGCATGCGTTACGGCGATTCGACCGTCGGAGCGGCGGCCGCGTACGCCGCCGTGGTCGCGCTGCTTCATCGTGAACTGACCGGCGCAGGCCAATTCGTCGACATATCAGCGGTGGAGACCCTGTCGTCCATGATCGGCGACCGGCTCCTCGAGCAAGCGCTGACCGGCCGTCGCCTCGAGCCCAGCGGCAACGATCATCCGGACATGTGCCCGCACGGTTGCTACCCGTGCGCGGACGGTGCCTGGATTGCCGTGGCGGTCACCGACGACGCGCAATGGCGGGCGTTGTGCGAGGTGCTCGGCGCGGAGTCGCTCGCAAGCGAGGGCCGTTACGCGCGCATGGACCAGCGGCGGCACCACGCCGAGACGCTCGATGCATGCCTTACCCAACTCACCCGACGCCATGACGCCGAGCGCCTGGCGCAGCGCCTGCGCGCGGCCGGGGTTCCGGCCGGCAAGAGCGCCACCTCGCTCGACGTGATCAGTGATCAACGGCTGTGGGACCGCGAGCTGTATCGATTCGTCAGCGATCATCGTGAGGGCCAGCGCCCGATCGTCGGGCCGTCCTGGCGGATGGCCCGCAGCCAGGCGCGCATCGCCCGCGGCGCGCCGGACCTGGGCGAGCACACCGAGTATGTGCTGCACGGGATACTGGGCGCATGACGGCGACACTTGCACGTACCGCGGCCCTGGTGACCGGCGCCAGCAGCGGGATCGGCGCCGCGACGGCGAAGGCGCTGGCCGCCGAGGGCGCGGCGGTGGCCCTGCTCGCGCGCCGCGCGGACCGGCTCGCGGAACTGAAAGCCGACATCGAATCCACCGGGGGCACAGCGCTTGCGGTGACCGCCGACGTCACCGATGCCGAACAGGTGTCGGCGGCCGTCCAGCGCGCGGTGACGGAGTTCGGCCGGCTGGACACGGTGGTGAACAACGCCGGGTTGATGCAGTCCGGCCCCGCGGCCGAGGCGTCGCTGCGCGATTGGGACGCCATGGTGACGGTGAACGTGCAAGGGGTCCTGTACGTCAGTCGAGCGGCGCTCCCGCACCTGATCAACGCCGCGGCCGACTCACCGCGCGGTGTCGCCGATCTGGTCACCATCAGCTCGACGGCCGGTTGGGTCGCCCGGCCCAACACGGCCGTCTACTCGTTGACGAAGTTCGGTGTGAATGCTTTCAGCGAGGGCATTCGGCAAGAGGTGCTCGGCCAGCGGGTGCGTGTCGGCGTCGTCGGCCCCGGAACGGTCGACACCGAGATCTTCGGTCACCTGGCCGAATCGTCCCGGGAAGCGTTCGAGCGCCAGACCGCGGGCATGGTCAAGTTGCGGCCCGAAGACATCGCAGACGCGGTGCTGTTCATGGTGACTCGTGATCGCCGGGTGGCGGTCAACCACATGCTGGTGCGCGCGGCCGAACAAACCTGGTAGTCGGTTGAATTCGCATTGGGCTGTGGGCGACCACTACGGGTTGGCGTTTCCGGCCGACGCGGCGGCGCTGCATACCGGCGGTGCACGCTTTCTCACCGAGGCGTTTCTGGCATCGGGAGCGATGCGGGACAACAGTGTCAGTCGCGTCACCGGTTTCCGCGAGGTGACCGGGGGCAGCACCGGCCGGAAAGTCGCGCTCTCGGTCGAATACGCCCAGCCCGCACCGAACCTGCGCACGGATTTGTTCGTCAAGTTCTCGCGTGACTTCGACGAGCCGGCGCGCGATCGCGGCAAGACACAGATGGAGCCGGAGGTGCGGTTCGCCGCACTGTCGAGGGCGCCGGGTTTTCCGATCGCGGTGCCCGAGCCGCAATTCGCCGACTATCACCGCCATACCGGCACCGGGATCCTGATCAGCGAGCGGATTCGATTCGGCGAGAACGGAATCGAGCCCCATTACCACAAGTGCCTCGACTACGAGATGCCCCGGCCCTTGGAGCATTACCGGGCTTTGCTCACCGCGCTGGCCCGGCTCGCCGGGACCCACCGGTCCGGGCGGTTGCCGGCGGCATTGACCGAACACTTTCCGCTGGACGTGGCCGCGGCGACGGTGGGGGAGCGTGCGCCGCTGTCGGCGGACAAGCTGGAACGCCGACTGGAAGAGCTGGCCGAATTTGCGCGGGCCCATAGCGGATTGCTGCCGGCCGGTTCGGCGGAATTGACGGCCCGCCTGCGTGACGACGTGCCGCGGTTCGCGGACCACGAGCACGAGATCACCCGCCTTCTGGCCGGCGACTCCGACTATGTCGCGCTGTGCCATTGGAACGCCAACATCGACAACGCGTGGTTCTGGCGCGACACGGGCGGCGTTCTGCGCTGCGGCCTGATGGATTGGGGGTGCGTCGGGCAGATGAACCTGGGCATGGCGATCTGGGGAGCCATGTCGGGCGCCGAAACCGATTTGTGGGCAGCCCATCTCGACGAACTGCTACGGCTGTTCGCGACCGAGTTCCGTCGTTGCGGTGGGCCGGAACTCGATCCGGTTCGGTTGCGCCGGAACACCTTGCTCTACGCGGCGGCCATGGGCGTTGCCTGGCTCCTTGGTGTGCCGGGAATGATCCGGAAACGCCTCGAGGCCATTCCGAACAGCCGCACGCATCCCCTGATCCGCGACGACGAGAGCGTGCGGGCACCGCTGCAGATGCTGTCGAACCTTCTGTTCGTGTGGGAACGGCATCGCGTGGCCACGCTGCTCGATGACGCACTCGCCGATGGCGATTGAGCTACGGCTCATCGTCGTCGCCATCTCGAAGCATCGGGTGCTGAAAAGTGTTGGTGCGGGGCTGACCGCGGTCCACGCGCGTGGGCGGATCGAGGCGGCCGCCGCCTCGCAGCTGCCGGGCAGCGCCCACGACGACCGCAGCCACCATTCCGCGCGCTACCCAGCCTGCGGCCGTCGCATTCCTCACCCCCGGCCGGCTCAGCAAGGGGACCGGAATACGAGTCTCGACTGGAAAAGCGCCCGAAGGGACACCACCGGGGTCGACGGCGGCCACGGACTTCGTTCGAGTGGGATCTGTGATTTTGGCCCGGGTCGGATAGCTCAGCGTCACTGTTAAAGACGACGCCGCGGACATCGTGGGTTCATTCCCTGCTGACGAACGGAGTTGGGACAGTGGAGAACAACAACAAGGGCCCGGCCGGCGGTAAGGACCTCGCCGATCGGGGCCATCACCGCCGCGTGGGTCGCCCGCACCGCGACGAGGAAGGGGCGATCGCGGCCGCCGAAAACGCCGCGGCGCGACTACGATCGGACAGCCACCCGTTCGGTACCCGGGGTCAACGATTCGATCGGCGTTCGCCGTTCTATCTGGGGCTGACGGCCTCGGCCGGTGTGGCAGTCACCTATGGGGCGGTGCGGATGCTCGGGGCAGCGTCCTCGGTTCTGGTCTTGATCGGGGCGGCGATATTTTTTGCCCTCGGGCTTGAGCCTGCGGTGTCTGGGCTGGTGAACCGCAAACTGCCGCGCTGGGCCGCGGTAAGCCTCGTGGTCGTGACCGTGTTTGGGGTCCTCGCCGGTGCCGTGGCGGCGGCGGTCCCCCCGCTGGTGCAGGAAGCCCGTCAATTCGTCGAGCAGGTCCCACATTTTCTTCAGCAGGCACAGAGCCGCTCCACCGTGATCGGGGGACTAAACGAGCGCTTCCATGTTCAACAGCGGATCGGCGACATGCTCCACAATTCGGGCTCGCCAGCCGTTGGGGGCCTCCTCAAGGCCGGGGAGACCATCTTCGGAGCACTGTCACACGTCGGGATTGTGGCCGTGCTCACCGTCTACTTTCTGGCCGAACTGCCGCGGATCCGATCGACCATGTATCGGTTGGTCCCGAAGTCGCGGCGACCGCGCGCGATCCTCATCGGCGACGAGGTGATGGCGAAGTTCGGTGACTACGTTTTCGGCAATGTGCTGACCTCTGTCATCGCCGGGGCGGCAACGTTCGCATGGTGCTTCGTCCTGCATGTTCCATATGCGGTGCTGCTCGGGCTGTTCGTCGCGATCATCGATCTATTCCCCTATGGGTCAACGGTCGGCGGGTTTGTGGTCGCGCTGGTGGCGCTGACGGTGTCCATCCCGGTCAGTATCGCCACTGTGGCTTTCTACGTCGCCTTCCGGTTGGCCGAGGACTACCTGTTGACGCCCAAGATCATCGGGCGTGCGGTGAGAGTGCCCGGAGGAGTGACCGTGTTCGCCGTTCTCATCGGCGCGGCGCTGCTCGGGGTAGTAGGGGCGTTGGTCGCGATACCCGTCGCCGCGGCAGTCCAGCTTCTGGTTTCGGAACTCCTCTTTCCGACGCTGGATGAAGCATGATGGGGTCCGCCCCACCGGCGCGTGGCCCGGACCGTCCCATGCGGCTCGACATTTCGGCCGATGAGTTAGGTCAGCCACCCTCGTAGCGCACGGGTGATTAGCGGCATCACGAGCCATGTCAGGATCGCCACGTTTGCCACCGCGGTCAGCGGCACCACGGCCCACAGTGGAAGGTCGGGGGCGGTCGACTGGCGGACAGCGGTGACCAGAAGTGATACCGGTATCAATCCGGCGATCACTGCGATCGCTTGTTTCCATTGTTTGGGTCCCGCCCCCGGCGGGCTAAACCAGCCGGCGTAGCCACCGACGACGTTGACGGTTCGCTCGCTTTCGGTCAGCGCCGACATGGCGCGCAGAATGTTCCGGCGTTGCGCAGACCTCATCCAGCGGTCGAGATCGTCGCGGGTGTGAAACGTCAGCAGCGCCACCGTGTCCGGTTGAGCGCCCGCGACGGCCGGGATGAGTTGGTGGCGGATAAGACCACCCAGCGCGCCGGCGGCCGCCACGGCATTCTCGTGGAGCTCGCGGTGGGCCTTTTCGGCTCCCTGGCGTAAACGGACAGCACTGATCAGGGTGACGCTATCGGTTCGGGGTTGAACGATGCGTTGCTCTATAGGCCGATCCTTAAGATATGCGTCGCATTCAGCGATCAAGGCCGCGCGCTGTGCAGAGCACAGCCACGCATCAAGGTCTCGCTCTGACCGAAACTGATAGATCACCACCCACTCGCACGGGTGGTTCTCGTCGGGTGGCTGCACGCTCATGCCGATGTAACCGGAAGACCGCTCGATTGCCCGGCGCAGGCGGCGCAGCCAGCGTCGAAACCGCCGGTTTTCGTTGTCGTTTACTCGCCGCGATATGACCACGGTGGCATAGCCGGGACCGTGAGACGTCACCGCGCCGGCGGCGGTGGCGCTCATGACGGCATGATCCGGCTCGCTTACCTCAGTCGTCGGCGATCGCCGGGGAACTGAGCGCGGGGACGGTGTCCTCGCGATGCAGCACCGACCGCGCGGCCACGGCGAACATCTCGAGCTTGTCGACCACGGTCTGCCCCTCCAGCTTGTGCCCCCAGATGCTGATGCCCTGGTGGGTCGTCGGCTTCCAGACGGACTCGTCGACGACGATCGGGTTCCAGCCGACCTCCCACTCGAATCCCGACGGGGTCATCGCGTAGTACGACAGTTCCTTGTCGTTGGTGTGCTGCCCGACCGACATCGTCATCTCGAAACCCAGTGCCTTGACGCGCTGATACGACGCCACCATGTCGTCGAGCGTGGCGGCTTGGACGTTCACGTGTTGCACCCGCGTGCGAATCGGGTTGACGGGCAACATGTTCACGGACGCGATCGCCACGGAGTGGTGACGTTCGTTGACGCGCAGGAAGCGGACCTTCAGCTTCAGGCCGTTGATCGTCTCGTCGATGTAGTCCGACAGGCGCGCGTTGAACACGTGGTCGTAGTAGCCCCGCATCTCGTGCGGCTTCTTCGTGAAGATCGCCACGTGGCCCAATCCGCCCGCGCCGGTGACGAACCCGCTGCCCGGTATATCCAGCGCCAGCGGCGCCGTGCGGGCGGTGGTGTACACCTCCTGGGTCAGCCCGTTGGGTCCGGGGAACCGCAGGAAGCGCTCCACGCCGCGGAGTTTGGCGTCGTCGTCGGAGCCCTCCACGGCCGGCACGCCGTGGTCGGTGACCCGCCGGCAGATTTCGTCGAAGGTGGCGTGGTCGTCGAGATGCCAACCGAAGGCGACGACGTCCTCCGCCGGCCCCTGCCGCAGCAGGAAGCGACATTCGTTGGCGTCCAAGCGAAACCGCATCGTGTCGGGCAGCATCTCGTCGAGGTGCATGCCGATCGCGTCGCGGCCGAAGCGCTTCCAGTCGGCGAACTTGTTGGTTTCGATCACGACATAGCCCAGGTGGACGTTGCCGAAGACGTCAGTGGTCATGAGATTCTCCTTACAGATGGTCAGGCCGTCAGGAACGCGGTGGTGACGGCGTTGAAGAAGTCGGCGCGTTCCCACTGGACCCAGTGGCCCGTGTTCGCCGTGATGAGCACGTCGGCGTTGGGCATCCGCTCGCCCAGCATTGCCGCGCCGCTGGGCTTGTTGACCTTGTCGTCACGTCCCCAGATGACGAGCGTCGGGGTGTTCAGGTGCTTGAGCCGGCGGTCGCGGGTGAAGTCCATTCGCCACAACACCCTTGGGCCCGTCGGCCGTTGCAGGGGCGGATTGGCGACGACCTCGGGCTCGATCGACGACTGGTAGCGCGCCTCGATCAGGGCCTCCGGGACGGATTCGCCGTCGTACACCAGATACGAGCGGATGAAGGTGCGCAGCTTTTCGGGGCTGGGCCCGTCGCCGCCGTAGTACGACAGCAGGCTTTTCAGCCCCGCGGTCGGCAGCCCACGGCTCGTCCCGACACCGCCCGGCCCCATCAGCACGAGTTTGTCGACCCGATGCGGGCTGTCCAGGGCGAGGCGCAACGCGCAGGCACCGCCGAGGGAGTTGCCGACTAGGTGCGCGCGCTGGATGCCGAGTTGGTCGAACATGCCGCGGATGTGCTCGGCCAGGTAGCCGAACGGATCGTCGCGATCGACCCCCTTGGACGAGCGGCCGTAGCCGGGCATGTCGGGGACGATCACGCGGAAGTTCTCGGCCAGCGGCTCGATGTTCTGCGAATAGTTCGACACGCCCGACGCGCCCGGGCCGCCGCCGTGCAGGAGGACCACCGGTGGGCCGTCCCCAGCCTCGACGAGGAAGATGTCTTTCCCGTTGACGCGCACGGTGCGCTCGATCATGGTGTTGCTGGTCATCGAATCCGTCCTTAAACCGTGGCGATCGCAAGTGCGGCGTTGCCGGGCGCAGCGGGTCGCCGCTCAATAAATCCGGCCGGGGGCCCCGGCAACCGCTGGTCTTCCTTTGCGGCGGCGTAGACGAACCCGTCGGGCCGCACCACCACCACCGACGCGCCGCGCTTGTCGAGCCAGCGCGTGAGAATGCCGTCGGCGTCCACGACGCTGTCAGCGCTCGGAACCGCCCCGGGCACAAGGATTTTCAGGACGGGGACGCCCGCCTCACGCCACTCCCGCAGATCGGGGGCCGGCCCGAGGTGCAGCACGGTCCAGCGGCCGCCGATGACGTCGTCCAGGCGGACGGCGTCACCCTTCTCCTCGACCACCCACGGCTGCTGGATGAGCCAGCCGACGGCACCGTTTCCGTTGTGCGCCAACAAACCCTTCTGGTAACGCGCGTCGGGCAGCCAGCGGTGCTGGCGGAGCCAGGACGTGAACCCGGGCACCTTGCTCGCGGTGCGGAAGAAGTGGTTTCGCACGGCGGCGCGCCGCGGGTCGCGTTGGATGATCAGCTTGCCCGTCTTGACCGCGCGGTTGGTGACCTCCTTCACGTGTGGCATCCGCTCAGCCTGGTAGGTGTCCAGCACCGACTCGGGCAGCGACCCGTTCAGCACCGCGGCCAGCTTCCAGCACAGGTTCGCCACGTCGCGAACACCGGCGCACATGCCCTGGCCGATCCACGGTGGCATCGCGTGCGCGGCGTCCCCGGCCAGGAAGACGCGGCCGACGCGCCACCGGTCGGCGAAGCGGACGTGGTGGCTATAGCAGGCGAACCCGAGGATCTTCACGTTGTCGGGCGAGATCCCCTGCCCCCGCAGCACCTTCCAGATCGCCTCCTCGGAGAGGAGATCCTTCTCGTCCTCCTCGTCTCGCACCGGGAACTCCCACCGGTGGTGACCCAGCGGGGTGGGGCAGTCGACGGTCGGCCGCTCCGGGTTGCAGTGAAAGCGCAGCCGGTCGTGGCCCGGCCATTCCTTGAGCACCTTGGTGTCGATGACGATCCAACGCTCCCCGTAGGTGCGCCCGCTGAAACCGATGCCCAGCTGGCCGCGGATGAAGCTCGACCCACCGTCCGCGGCGATCACGTACGACGCCCGGATCCGGCGGAACTCGTCGGCGCGAAGATCGGCCAGCATGAGTTCGACGTGATCGTCACGCTGGACCACCCGCAGGCACTCGTGCTCGAGGAGGACCGTGACGTTGGGGAAGCGGTCCACCCCTTCGCGCAGCACCTTCTCCAGTGCCGGCTGGTAGATGAACTGTTGCGGCGGGTGGCCGTTGCCCCGCGACACCGGCAGGAGCCGCACGAACGGAACGCCGTCGGCGTCGACGAAGTTGGCGCCGTTGCCGGGCTGCATGTCGGCGTTGAGCCGGTCGGCCAGGCCGACCTGTTGCCAGATGCGCACGACCTCTTCGTCGGTGGAGATGGCCCGCGCGCGTACGTAGATGTTCGGATCGCGCTCGACGACGACGACCTTGAGGCCCAGCTGGCCGAGCAGGTTGGCGGCGGTGACGCCGACCGGCCCGTACCCGACGATCGCTACGTCATGAATCGGTTGGTCTGACATGAGGGGAACCTTCGGTGGAGAGGTTGTTAATGTAGTGCTCCATACAGTAAGCTCTCGATAGCGTGATCGTCAACACCCCGGAGGAGGGAATGTGGCACAGAAAAAATCGGCCGGCCCTGAGGCCGCCGAACCCCGTGCTCAGCGGCGCACGCGGGCCAATGGCGAGCAGTCGCGCGAGCGGATCCTGGACGCGGCGACCGAGGTCGCCACGGAACGCGGCTACGACGGCACCACGATCTCACTGGTCAGCAAGAAGAGCGGCCTGCCTCCGACTTCCATCTACTGGCATTTCGCCGACAAGGACGACCTGATCGCGGCGGTCATCGAGCGCAGCTTCCAGCGCTGGCTGGCCGAGCTCGAGCTGACAGAAGTGACGCCGGACCGCGAGTGGATGACGGCGTTCGGCGGCCGGGTCGCCAAGGCCCTGCTCGATGCGCCGGACTTCCTCCGCCTCGGGCTGATGCTGAGCCTGGAGCGTCGGCCCGTCGAACCGCGGGCCAGGGAGATGTTCCTCGAGGTGCGCGATCGCGCGTTCCACCGGTTCGCGGAGATGGTGCGGCAGCTTGCCCCGGAGCTCGGCGACGAAGGTGTGCACCTGCTAACCACCTACGCGATTGCCGGCGCCGACGGGTTGTTCATCGCCAAGGAAGTCGGCGGGGACTCCGTCGATCTGGTCAGGCTGTTGGACCTGCACGTCCGCATCGTCTTCGACATGGCGGCCAAGCTGCTCGAACCGGGGGAGCCGGCATGACCGTTCAATCCGCTCAGCTGACCGACGCCGCACAACTGCTCTACGACGCGCAGAGCACCCGCGTCCCGATCGAGCCGCTGACGCAGATGTATCCGAATATGACGGTGGCCCAGGCGTATTCGGTGCAGCGCGCCAACATGGTCCGCTATCTCGCCGAGGGTCGCACGCTGCGCGGCCACAAGATCGGCATCACCTCCGCGCCCATGCAGCAGCTGCTGGGGGTCGACGAGCCCGATTTCGGCTACGTCCTCGACAGCATGGTGCTCCCCGACGCGGCGACCGTGCCGGTCACCGCGTTCTGCGCGCCGCGCGTCGAGCCTGAGGTCGCCTTCCTGATGCGCGCGCCGCTGCGCGGGCCGGGCGTGACGATCGGCGACGTGCTGGCCGCCACCGAGGCCGTCGCCCCGGCGTTGGAGATCGTTGACAGCCGGATCGCCGATTGGCGGATCACGTTGGCGGACACCGTGGCCGACAACGCGAGCTCCGGTGCGGTGGTGCTGGGCGAGTGGGTGCCGATCGGCCGGGCGCCGGCGCTCCCCGAGACCACCGCGACACTCGTCGTCAACGGCGTGACCGTCGCCACGGGCGCGGGCACCGCCGTGCTGGGTCATCCCGCCGCCGCCGTCGCCTGGCTGGCCAACGCCGTCGCGAAATACGGCACTGCCATCGAGGCCGGCGCGTTCCTCATGTCCGGCTCGTATACCACGGCGCCGTTCGTCGGCGCGGGAGATCGGGCGTCGGCGGCGGTCAGCGGGCTCGGCGCCGTCAGCGTGACTTTCGAGTAGGGAGCAGTTCAGTGAGTAACGAACGATATCCGGTCGCCATCATCGGGTCGGGCAACATCGGCACCGACCTGATGATCAAGGTCCTCCGCAGCGACGGGCCGCTGGAGATGGCGGCAATGATCGGCATCGACCCGGGGTCCGACGGGCTGGCCCGGGCGAAACGCCTTGGCGTCCCCGTGTCTTCGGAGGGGATCGAGGGCCTGCTCGCGATGCCCCACTTCGACGAGATCCGGCTGGTGTTCGACGCCACCAGCGCCGGCGCCCATGTCCGGCACTGGAACTTTCTGCGCGACAAGGACGTTCGCGTCCTCGACCTGACGCCGGCGGCCGTCGGACCATTCTGCGTGCCGGTGGTGAACCTGGAGGACCACATCGACGCGCCGAACCTGAACATGGTGACGTGCGGGGGGCAGGCCACCGTGCCGATCGTCGCCGCCGTCAACAACGCGGCCCCGGTGTCGTACGCCGAAATCGTCTCGTCCATCTCGTCGAAGTCGGCCGGCCCGGGCACGCGCGCGAACATCGACGAGTTCATCGAGACGACCGCCACCGCGCTCAAAGTGGTTGGCGGAGCGCAGCGCAGCAAGGCGGTGATCGTCCTCAACCCGGCCGACCCCCCGATCCTCATGCGCAACACCGTCTACTGCCTGGTCGAGGGCGACTGCGACCACGAGGCCATCGGCGCCTCGATCGCCGAGATGGTGGAGCGGGTCACCCGGTATGTGCCGGGCTACAAGCTCACCAAGCCCGTCCAGTTCGAGACGTTCGACGCCGACCGTCCGCTGCACATCCCGGAGACCGGGAAGTTCATGGGCACCCGGGTCACCGTGATGCTGCAGGTGACGGGCGCCGCGCACTACCTCCCCGCCTATGCGGGCAACCTCGACATCATGACGTCGGCCGCCCTGGCCACCGCGGAACGAATCGCCGCGCACTCGATGACGACTGTGGGGGTGAGGAAATGAGCAAGCCGCTGTACATCAGTGATGTCACGCTGCGTGACGGCATGCACGCCGTGCGACACTCTTACACCCTGGAGCAGGTCACCGAGATCGCCCGGGCGCTCGACCAGGCGGGGGTGGACTCTATCGAGGTCGCCCATGGAGACGGGCTGGCCGGGTCCAGCTGCGTCTACGGATTCGGCGCCCACACCGACCTGGAGTGGATCGAGGCCGTGGCCGGGACCGTAGAGCGGGCCAAGGTGGCGACCCTCGTGCTGCCGGGCATCGGGACCGTCCGCGACCTGACCGCCGCGCACCGGGCGGGCGCGAGTGTCATACGCGTCGCGACGCACTGCACCGAGGCCGACATCTCCGCGCACCACATCGTCGCGGCGCGCGAACTCGGCATGGACACCGTCGGTTTCCTCATGATGAGCCACATGACCACCCCGCAGAAGCTCGCCGAGCAGGCCGTCCTGATGGAGGGATACGGGGCCGGGTGCGTCTATGTCGTCGACTCCGGGGGCGCGATGACCATGCGCGACGTCGCCGAACGGGTCGACGCGGTGCGGCAAAGCCTCGACAGTGCAACCGAAGTCGGCATCCATGCCCACCACAACATGTCGCTGGGTGTGGCGAATTCGATGGTCGCCGTGGAGCATGGCGCTCACCGCGTCGACGCATCACTGACGGGTATGGGCGCCGGCGCCGGTAACGCGCCGCTGGAGGTCTTCGTCGCGGCGGCCACCCGGATGGGCTGGCAACACGGCTGTGACCTCAACGCGCTCGAGGACGCCGCCGACGACCTTGTGCGGCCCCTGCAGCAGCGTCCGGTGCGCGTGGACCGGGAGACGTTGACGCTGGGATACGCGGGCGTGTACTCAAGTTTCCTGCGTCATGCCGAGGCAACTGCCGAACGGTACGGCGTCGATGCGCGCACGCTTCTGGTCGAAGCCGGGCGCAGGGGCTTGGTCGGCGGCCAGGAGGACGTGCTTATCGATATCGCCCTCGACCTGACCGGGGAACGGGTTTCCGGGTAACCCCGGAGGTTTTGAGGTGGCAACGAAGGCATCGAGAGGCGCACCCGCAGGTGTCTCCGAGGTTGCCCTCCTGTGTCGCCGACGCTGCCCGGCTGGGCTCTCGGCCGACCGCAGTGATATCGGGATCACGGAACTCACCCAGTGACGCAAGTTATTCTATTGACCCGACCACGACGGGCTGGCGGTCAGCACGTGGGGACCGCCCTCGGTGATGTGAACGGTGTCCCGTCTGAATAGCGCCCCGACACCCTTTTCCCAGACATACGCGGTGATGGCCAACACCATCCCCGCCTCCAGCTGGTCGAATTCGCCCGCTGCCAGCAGGGTTTGGGACACCACCGGCGGATCGAATCCCAGCCCCAATCCGTGCGCGATCGGCATCGGCGGAATCGGCTCGCCGGCGGCCTGATAGGCGGCCACCAAGTCCGAGGTGGGCGCGCCGGGCCGGCAGGCCGCAAGCATGTTGTCGTACAACGTGTTCGACCGCTCGAACAGGTCGCGCGTAGCCCGGTCGGCGTGGTCGCCGGCCGGCCACGTCCGGCCCACTTCCGCGACATAGCCGTTCGCCAGGGCCCCCGCGGCGAACGCGACCAGATCACCCGGCCGCGCCTCGCCCGATCCGGCGCGACGCCACGGGCGCTCCTTCGACGTCACCCACGCCGCGTCCTGGGTGGCGGGCGTGCTCACACCGCCCGCGGCCATGGCCTCCATCATGGCCCCCGCCAGCGCTCGTTCCGACACGCCCGGCGCGAATTCGGCCAGCGCGGCGGCAAGTCCGCGCTCGGCGACCCGGAGCGCGGTCGCCATGGCCACGATCTCGTCGGCCGTCTTGACGCGCCGCGCCGCCCGCATCGCGGGCTCCGCGTCGACGAGCTCGGCGTTCGGGAACGCCTCCGGCAGCAGGGCGGCGAAAGTCGGCGTGATCGCATCGGTTCCGACCCGACGCGCGGTGTGGGCGCCATCGATCTTCGTCAGCACGTCGATGAGCGTCATCGGGTTCCAGGCCAGCCCGTACAGGTGATCGTGCCCGATCTCCTCCGGCACCCCCTCGTCGTCGGTGCTGTTGAGATAGATCTCGCCTGACCCGCGCACCACGACGCACATCGGCCCGAACGGTCGCGTCCCGGCGATCCACAACTGCGGTGCGCCGGTCACGTAACGAATGTTGGCTTGACGCCCAAGCACCAGCATGTCCAGCCCGTGCGCGTCCATCTGCGCCAACGCGCGGTCCCGGCGGCCCATCCGCAGCGCCGTGGGGTCGGGCAGAACTTCAGTCGCCATAGGGGGAGTAGGGGTAGTCGGTGATCGGCAGGTAGCCGTCTTCGGTGATCACCACGATCTCCTCACTGCGATAACCGCCCGTCCCGTCTTCCCACACCACGGGTTCCAGCACCAGAACCGTTCCGACCGGCAAGACGAAGTTGTCGTCGAACTCTTCGCCGAGATCCGTTCCGATCATGGGAGCTTCGGCGGGATAGGTCCCGATACCGTGGCCCAGATAGAAATGCGGCAACCAGGGTTTGCGGCCGCCGTTGGCGGCAATCGCCGCACGCGCCAGATCGCCGGAGGTGACACCGGCTTTGGTCACCGCGAGCACCGCGTCCATGATCGAACGCCATTGTCGGAACTGGTCCTGCTGTCGCTGGGTGGGCGGGCGACCGACCACCCAGGTCCGGCCGAAATCGGAGCAGTACCCGGCATAGGTGATGCTGATGTCGGTCCATAGCACGTCGCCGGCGGCCAGTTCACGATCGGTGGGAAGCAGCGGCAGCGCCAGATCGCCATGTGTCGTCCACACTCCGGCTTCTCGCGAACTCGGCATCACCTGCCAGATGGCCTCCAGCATGTTCGTGGTGGCACCCAGCTCGAAGGCGCGACGCACCAGCGTGGCCGACAGGTCGATCTGGCGGACCCCCGGCGCCAACGCCCGCTGCACGTCCACGATCGCCTGTTCGGTGATGCGGGTGGCCCGGCGAAGGCAGGACAACTCATCTCGAGTCTTCACCAATTGCGCCGCACCGACCACGATCGCCGCATCCGTCGGTTCGCCCCCGGGGAACAGCGTACGGCCGGCCCGTCGCATCGCTCCGGTCAGTTCGTCGACGGCGACGTTCGCGCCCGACGGGGCCAGCCCAGCCAGCACACGCGCGAATTGCTCGACCCCATGGTCGAATTCGAGGTAGACGGGCCCGTGCAGATGGTCGTCGGGCACCGGCGATTCCGCTGAAGCCCCGCCGCGGTACGGCATGAACAGGTGGGGATGTTCGTCGTCGGCGAGGACGACCGCAACGGGGCGCTCGACGTGGGAGAGGCCCGCGTCCACGAGCGGCCAGCTGGCGCCGGTCGCGTATCCGACGTAGCCGTTCATCAACAAGATCAGCGCATCGACACCATGATCGGCCATCGCGGACCGTAGCCGCGCGCCGGTCTCCGCACGCATGCGCGCCCAATCCGGTTCGTCCGGTATCTCGACGGCGGAGGCGTTTCCGGGGAAGGCCATCACCATGTCACTGGAAGCTCGTAGAGGCCGTAGGCCAGCGCGTCGTGTTTGAACGCCAGCTCCTCGACCGGCGCCGCGAGCCGCAGCGTCGGGACCCGGCGCAGCAAGGTGGGCAGGACGATCTGCAGTTCCATGCGCGCCAGCTGTTGCCCGACGCACTGGTGGCGACCGTAGCCGAAGCCGACGTGCGGGCCGTCCTCCCGACGCAGGTCGAGCCGCTCGGGGTCGGGGAACTGCCGGGCGTCCCAGTTCGCCGGGGCGACGTCGAGGATGATGCCCTCGCCGGCGCGAATCGTCTCGCCGCCCACCTCGATGTCCTCGACGGCGATGCGGCGCTGGCCCGTCTGAATGATGCTCAGGTAGCGCATCAATTCCTCGACCGCGACGGCGATCACCTTCGGATCATCGCTGTCGCGCATCAGCGCCAGCTGATCGGGGTGGTCGAGCAGGGCCGCGACGCTGAGGCTGATCATGTTGGCGGTGGTCTCGTGGCCCGCGATGAGCACGCCGGTGGCCAGCTGCGCGGCCTCGCGCACGCTGAGCTCTTCGGCGTTGACCCGCTCGGCCAGGTCTGAAATCAGATCCTCCGACGGGCTCTGCATTTTGGTCCGCACCAAGTTCGCCAGGTACTTCGCCAACGACGCCGCGCCCTGTGCCGTGTCCTCCTCGGTGGCGTAGCGGCCCATGCCCCGCTGGGCTTGGGTCTGGAAGAAATCCGCGTCCTCGTAGGGCACGCCCAGCAATTGGCTGATGACCAGCGAGGGGACCGGCAGCGCCAGCGTGGTGACGATGTCGCCGGGGTTGGGACCGGCCAGCAGCGCGTCGATGTGGTCGTCGGTGATCTGCTGCACCGCCGGTCGCAGCGCCTCAACCCGCTTGAACGTGAACGGTTTTGACAGCATCCGGCGAAACCGGGTGTGCTCTTCGGCGTCGGAGGTGAACACCGAACGGGGGCGTTTGTGCACCGTCGCCAGCATTCCCGCGTTCCAATGCGGGTAACCGGGCAGCCGGTCGTCGACGCTGGTGCGCGAGTCGGTGAACAACGCGCTTATCGCCTCGTAGCCGTGGATCAGCCAGGGCGTGCTGCTGTCCCAGATCCGCACCCGGCTCAGCTGCTTGTCGGCGTTGAGCTGCAACACCTTTGGCGGGGGCGCGAACGGGCATCCCGGCGCCCGTGGCATCGGGAAAGCCGGGATATCGGTGGCGGTCGAGACGTCGGTCATCGTTCTCCTCGGTGCGGGGCCGGGGTGGTTTCGCCGGGCCGGCCGCCCGCCGCGCCCACGTGGACCGGGGCGCGCCACAGGCCGACGATCGCGTCGATCAGGCCTTCGCCGGCGACCGGCCAGGCCGAACGCGAACGAGGTCCGTGCTCGGCCAGCGCGCTTTCGTGCTCGGCGCAGGTGTGCATGAGCAGGTTGCGCACCATGACCATTCGCTCGGAACGAACCCGCCGTTGCAGGTCGGGTAGGCACCGGTTGATGCCGTCGATGGTCCGCACCAGCAGGGGCGACGCGAGCGCGTCCTTGGTGACGACGTGGCGGTACGTGGGGTCGGCCATGGCCTGGGCGGCGAACCGGGCGTACCAGCTGGGCGTGCCCAGCGCGTGCAGGTGATCGGTGAGCGGCCGCACCAACACACCCACCCAGTCGCGCAGGTCGGTCGAGTCCTCGATGGCGGTCAGCATTTGCGCCCGCAGTTCCTCGATCGGCTCCCGATGCTTGCTCTCGATCGCCCGGAGCAGGTCGGTCCGCGTCCCGAAGTGGTAGCAGGCCGCGGCGTTGTTCCCTTGTCCGGCCGCCTCGCTGATCTGCCGGTTCGACACCGCGTACATGCCGCGCTCGGCGAACAGTTCTTCCGCGGCCGACAGGATCGCCTCCCGGGTGCCCGTCGACCTGTCGGCACGGACGATCCGCTCGGCTGTCATCGCCTCAGTGAACACCGCGCACGGAATTAAATCAAGCAATTTATTTGTCACGGCGCGCCGCCCGCTTATAAACAACGGTCCCGCCGGAATCCCTGGGCTTCAAGGTGATTTCATCGCTCAGCCGCCCGGGCCGCCCCGTCCCGGAATACAGTCTGGTGTATGAATCCGCTCCAGCGGGTGGCTCGCAATCCGGTGGCCTACCGCCGGCTGGTCCTCAACGGTCAGCCGATGGCGGAACGCGCGGAGGCGCTGCTGCGGTTCGCGACGGGCGAGCGGTTCGGCGTGCTGGACCTCGCCGGACTTCCGAACGTCCGGATCACGACGCCGGGCCGTAAGACCGGTCTCGCCCGCACGGCGACGGTGCAATACGTGCCCGTCGAGGGCGGGCTGTTGCTGGTGGGTTCGAACTGGGGCCGGGCTCGCCACCCGTCCTGGTCGGCGAATCTGAAGGCCGCCCAACGCGTTACCGTCCGGCGGCGCGGCCGGCGGTTCGTGGCGACCGTGCGGTTGCTCACCGGCGAGGAGCGCGACCAAGCGTGGTCCACGGTCCTGGCGCACTGGCCGAACTATCAGCTGGCCCAGAATCGCGCGGCCGGTCGGCAATTCCGGCTGTTTCTCCTGACGCCCACGCCGTAGGCGTCGCGACGAACTAACCCGGGTGGGCCTTCTTCAGGTGCGCGATCTCGTCGCCCCACACCGACTGAGCCCCGGCGTCGCCCACGCGGTAGATCTGCACCGTCGACGCGACGGCAATGGCGAGCACCACGATCGCGATGGTCGCCCGGACGGCCACCCGGCTCTTGTCCGAGCGGCGTTCGATCACGCGCATCACCACGAGCACTAGCGCGGCCGCCAGCAGTGCGGCGGCGAAGTAGTTCATCGTGCCGCCCAGGGCGGCGTGCTTTTGCAGGATCGCGCTGGGTTTGGCCCGCAGGTCATACAGCCATTCCCCGGCGTCCACCGTGATCGGCGTGAGCACCATGGTGGCGAGGGCCGATATCACCGCCAGCCACAACAGGGGGCCGCGCCGCGCCGTCGGCCAGAACACGCAGACGATCTCCAGCAGGGCGGTCACGGGTACGAGCACCACGACAAAGTGCAGCAGCAGCGCATGGGCCGGCATGCCGTTGATGACGGTCATCGGGCTCCTCGGATTGTGGGCGGTCAGCTCTCGGTCAGCCGCCGAGCCCCTTCTTGATGGCCGCGTCCTGTTTCTGGCCGACGTCGTTGACGAAATCCGCGGGGGCCAGCGTGTCGGGCGGTCCGTCGAACTGCAGTGTCACGAAGGCCCTGCCCTCGGTGAACATCAGCAGGGTCACACCCTTGTTGTGGTCGGGGGAGTTACCCAGCAGGGTCGTTCCGCCCGTCCCGACGGCGGCGGCTTGCGTGGTCGGGTTCTTGATCACGTCACCCTGACCGCCCTTGGCCGCGTTCAACGCGTTCGTTGCGGCGCCAGGGTCGGCCAACACCTGGATGGTGTCTTTGATGACGTGGCTGCCGTCCTCGTCCTTGAACGTCGTCGCGACGCCGGGCTGGCCGTTCGGGTTGGTGGTCGGCGGGGTGGCTGTGAACGGAATCGGGGCGTTGATGTCGCTGGCCTGGATCAGCAACCCGGTGTAGTCACTCGGCTGGGCGGGGCCCGACGATGCCGGCGCCGAGCTCTGGGCGCTGGTAGCCGAGCTGGACGACCCCGGCTTGGACGTCGAAGGCGTCGAATTCTTGCCGCCGCACCCCGACACCGCCACCGCCAGCGCCGTCGTCGCCGCGACTCCCGCGGCCACCGTCCGTGAAGTCCTCATCGTTCGAGCTCCCTTCCCAGGCCGCCTTCGGCGCCGCAGTCGAGTTCGTTCCCGAATCGCACAGTACATTGCGGCGTGGCGCGGGCGTGGCGCCGAAGGCCCCTGGCGGGCGATGAGTTGTTTACTCCAATTGGTCGCGCAAGCAGCGCAGGGTGCTGGCCAGGATGCGGGAGACCTGCATCTGTGACACCCCGATGCGCTCGGCGATCTGGCTCTGCGTCATCGATTCGAAGAACCGCATGCGCAACACCTCGCGTTCGCGTTCGGGCAGGCCGGCAACCAGGACACGCAGCGCCTCGCGGTTGGTGATGTGCTCGATCTGCGGGTCGAGGCCGCCAACGGCGTCGGCGACCAGTCGGGGCGTGCCCGAACTGTCGGCGCCCACCGGGGCATCCAGGGAATCCAGCCGGTAGGCGTCGCCCGCCACGAGGCATTCGACGATCTCCTCGCGGGGGACTTCCAGCACCTGTGCCAGCTCGCCCGCGGTGGGCGCGCGGCCCAGCTTCTGAGCCAGGTCCCCGGTCGTCCTGCTGATCTGCACGTGCAGTTCGCGTAGCCGCCGGGGGACCCGCATCCCCCAGCTGTAGTCGCGGAAGTACCTACGGACCTCGCCCATCATGGTCGGGACCGCGAAGCCGATGAAGCTGGGTCCCTTGGCGGGATCGAACCGGTTGATAGCGTTCATCAAACCCAGGCGCGCCACCTGGACGAGGTCGTCGATGCCTTCACCCCGGCGGGCGAAGTGGCTTGCCACGTGGTCGGCAAGAGGCAGACAACGGGCCACGATGCGTTCGCGCTGGCGGCCGTACTCATGCGACTCGGCGGGCATTTGGCGCAGTTCGACGAACATTTCGACCACGTCGTCGTAGGAATCGTCGGATTTCTTGTCGCGGCACTCGGCAGGGCGCGGGGTTGTTATCACATCAGTCATAGGCGCACGCGCCCGATGTTGGCGCGGTCGATCCTGAAACCTTTGCTGCACAGAGATTTTTGCATTGCTGACTCACTCCTCTGAGTCGTGTGCAGCGAGGCATGCGGTCATGCGCAGAATCGCCTCACTCCACCTCTATCCGCAGGACTGGGTCGTTTAGACAACGCGCACGGATTACCAACGAGAGAGATGACTCGGGTTCGTTTCGCCGGAGCCATACCATGCTCAGTAGCCGTGCGGCTGACTGGCCGCTTTGAGCTAAACGGCGACACGTCCAGAACGGACTTCGATCTTGACTATACGCCCCATCGCACACGCCCGCGATCGCTTGGCCCGATTGGGGCCGAAACGCGTCGGCAACCGCAGCCGCCGGGCAACGAGGACGATCACAGCAAACCGCCAGAACATAGCCAAGTGAGCGTTGGCCAGCCATTCTGACGCCCTCACCGGTTAGCCGCAAAGGTGCGGGGACCGGCGGCGAGCAACCGGAGGGTGAGGTTCTCATTTGTACGCTCGCTGGGTACTGTTCGCCTAATGTTCGTGACCAAACTCGCGCGACGCGCCGTCGACCGGTGTCGAGAGCCTCTCGCGCACAACGTTTTCCGGCGCCGATGGCGGTGAACGACACAGACCGCCTGCTGGAGGGCCGCGGGGTGGTGGTGGCCGGCGGCAGCCGGGGAATCGGGCGCGCGATCGCCGAACTGCTGAGCGCTCTGGGCGCCGATGTCGTGGTCAATGGGCGCGACGAGGACGCCGTCGAGGAGGCCGTCGCCGCGATCACGGCGTCCGGCGGGTGCGCCACCGCGGTGGTCGGACCCGCGAACGAGGAGCGCGTCGCCGGGGCGCTGGTCGACGAGTGTGTACGCGCTCATGGGCGGCTGGACGCCCTGATCAACTGCGCCGGGGTTGCCGAGCCGCCAGGGTCCTCGATCCTGAACATCTCGCCGGACGAGTTCGACCGCCTGATCAGCGCTCACCTCGGTTCGGCGTTCCACACGTGCCGGGCGGCCGGTCGTGTGATGGCCGCGCAGGGGCACGGCGCGCTCGTCACCACCAGCTCGGTCGCCTTCTTGGGCGATTACGGCGGCACCGGCTATCCCGCGGGCAAGGGAGCGGTGAACGCCCTGACCGTGGCCATCGCCGCGGAACTGAAGCCGCATGGGGTGCGGGCCAACGTGGTGTGTCCCGGTGCCCGGACGCGGCTGTCCACCGGCGCCGAATACGAACGACACATCGAGGACCTGCATCGCCGCGGATTGCTGGACGAAATGACCATGCGGGCCTCCCTCGACAGCGCCCCGCCGGCCTTCGTGGCCCCGCTCTACGCGTATCTGGTGAGCGACCTCGCCCGGGCCGTCACGGGCCAGATCTTCGTTGCCGCAGGAGGATTCGTCGGGAGCTTCGACCGGCCGACGCCGCGGCTGCTGGGCTACCGGGACCACCATCAGGCCGAACCGTGGTCGGTCGACGAATTGCACAGGATGATCGGGGCCAAGCAAGCCGCGGGCTGAACGGCCCGGCAGCAAATCGATCTCGCCGCGGGCCGGCCGGCTCCGCGAGGCGCCGGGTCCCACGATCGCGGACCACCGTCATTTCGCCCGGGGTCCACTGGAAAGTCGCACGTTGGGGGTGTGCGTCGCGGTCGCGCGACATACGCTGTCCTGCGAACCGCAGGAGGGTGTTTTGACAATGCAACCGAACCCGCTCGACCCAGTTGCCAGCGAACGACTGTCGCACGCAGGCAAGGTGTTCACTTCCGACCTGTCCATCAACGAATTCGCGCTGCTGCACGGGGCCGGGTTCGAGCCGATCGAACTGGTGATGGGCGTCTCGGTCTACCACGTCGGTTACCAGTTCACCGGCATTCGGCAGCAATCCGAACTGCCCGTGCTCACCGACGCCACCTACCGGGCGCGCTGGAACGCGATGTCGCGGATGCAGGCGGAGGCCGATTCGCTGGGCGCGGACGGCGTGGTCGGCGTCCGGCTCGAATGGCGCCATCAGGGCGAGGGCGAGCATCTGGAGTTCATCGCGGTCGGGACCGCGGTGCGCTACACGGAGAAGCCCGGCGTTTACCGGCGCCCCAACGGGCAGGCGTTCACCAGCCACCTGTCCGGGCAAGACCTGACCACGCTCCTGCGATCGGGATTCGCCCCGGTGGCGTTCGTCATGGGCAACTGCGTGTTTCACATTGCCGTGCAAGGGTTCCTGCGCACGCTCAGCCAGGTCGGCCGCAACGCCGAGATGCCGCAGTGGACGCAGGGGAGCTACCAGGCTCGCGAGCTGGCCATGTCGCGTATGCAGAGCGAAGCCGAACGCGATGGCGGAACCGGCGTCGTCGGCGTGCATTTCGCCATCTCGAACTACGCGTGGGGCCATCACACCGTCGAGTTCTACGTGGCCGGAACCGCGGTGCGTCGCGGCGGCGAGCCGCAAACCCTCACGCCGTCGTTCGTCCTGCCCATGAGTGATTGATGACAAGCCTTGATCAACAGCGGGTCGGCCACGCCATCGGGACGACGCTGGCCGGTCCCGGGGGAGTCGGGCTGGTGCTCAGGGTCTTCTGCGGGGTTCCGGGGGTGATCCTCGTCCCGGCGCGGCGCGGCTTCTTCCGGTCGCAGCCCGAGCGGGTGCAGATCGGCGACTGGCGTTACGAAGTCACCCCGGACGGCCGCTTGAGCGCCGCCCACCTGGTGAACGGCATCGTCTTGGCCGAGGAGGTGCTCGCCGCCGGCGCGGTCGGACCGCACATCGCCCGCGCGCTCGGACAGCTGGTGAACAGTTACGGCCCGACCATCATGCCCAACATCGATGCGGCGCTCGAGGTCCTGGAGGCGGGGGCCGGGCCACGCTGAGGGCGAATTACCTTGCGACAAACGGGGTTTGGGCCAGGGCGCACGTTCACTGGGTTTGCGTTTGGTCGATGCCCACCACCCACCGGCTGAACCGCCAGCGGCCGTCCTGTTTGACCGCGGTGAAGTCGTAACATCCGGTCAGGTCGGGACGGGGCGGCCCACCGTCTGAGATGGCGAAGACCTGAACGTAGCAGTGCCCGGTCGCTTCGTCCGCGCCCTGGCTGGAGAACCAGAACGAGTTCAGCGCATGGCGGCGTTGATTGTGCTCGGCCCGAAACGCTGCCTTCCGGGCCGCGAGCAGGCTCATCACCGTGTCGATGTCAGCCGACAGCGGTCGGCCCTCGTGCAGCAGGACGAGCTCGGGGGATTCGGTGAACAAGGCGCGAAACTCGTCGAGCCGGTCGTGGTCGTAGGTGTAGGCGTAGGCGCCGAACAAGTTGATGATCGCCAGCCGATCGGCGACATCGAAGGCCGCGCTTCCGACGCCGTCGATCGGATCTCCGTCAGCGGCCACAGTGGCCTCCCCGAGCGTTTGAGCTATATGCGGCCGGCGGCGTAATCCGCCGCCTGATCCACCATGCCAGCTTCGACGTACTGCCGATGGGCAATGGGGTTCGTGGCGTCCGAGCAGATCGGGTCGCCGGGCACGCACAACTCGATGGTCTTGCCCGCATACGGTGGACCGATCGTCACCGGCGGCTCGTTGATGATGTTCATGAACTGGCTCGACGGCTTGCCGAAGAGCGTGACCGCGGCCACGTGGTTGGAAACCTCCGCCGGCATTGGCTGCAGGGCCTGCACCAGGTGCACCCCGTCGGGGACGGCGCTTTCGGTGACGAAGCCGATCACGGCCGCGCCCTGGGAGTATCCGCCCAGCACCATCCTGGTTCGCGGGCAGGAGACCGCCATGTGTTCGACGTGCGCGCCCGCATCGCTGATGCCGTCCACGGCCCTGGGGAAATCCGTCGTCGCCGGGTAGTCGACCGGGTAGACGCCCAGGGACCTGCCGCCGACGTGCGAGCGCAGGGTGTCGACGAGACTCTGACCGATTCGGCCGACGCCGGGCGGCTCATTGGTGCCCCGCGCGAACACCACCTCGACATCGGGGCACGGGTCGGCCGCCGTCAGCGGGGCAACCGGAAGCGCCCAAAAGGGCGCCAGCACAGCACCAATCAGACCGCCGAGGGTATGCGCCTTCACAGCGCGATCTTGTCACAGGCTGACCAAACGCGCGCGTTATGCGGCGGGGGCCCACACCGGGCTACCGCGACCCGGGAGCCTGGGATCGTCTGTGCACCAACGAACCGGCGGCGCGCAGCGCGCCGCGAAACGCGTAGGCGGCGGTCACGATGGTCAGCAGGATCAGCAGGACGAACATGGGTAGCCAGTTGCCCCTGTCGTGGTCGACGTCCCACCAGATGATGGTGAACAGCACCGCGCAGACCAGGAGCACCAAGTCCCGCCAGTTGCCCTGGTAAGACAATGCCGCCTTGCGCAACGCCCGCCCCCGGTCGGAGGTCTCGATCAGGTCGTCGATGCGGGCGTCGATGGTGCGCTGCAATTCGGCGCGTCGCCCGGCGGCCTCCGGCGGCAACCGCTCCAGCAGGTCCATGTCCTGCGCGATCATGCCCCGATAATCCGGGCCGCGGAACTGGCCGGCGGCGACGGCCAGCATCGCCCCACCGAATACCGGCGCGCTATTGAGCGCGATCTGTCCGAGGCCGGTCATGCCCGCTCCTTGTGGTTGTCGTCAACCGAGCCCGTCGCCGATTGTCACGATGCCTTGGAAGGGCGCCGCCGCGTGCGCGGCTCGGGCGTCTGCAGCGCGCCCATCGCGCGCACCAACTGCGGATAGGCGATCGCCGGCCCCAGCCAGCGGGTGAGGTACCGGCGCAGATCGGCACCGCTGCGCGGCGGCCGCCCCGGGTCGGCGAGGAACGAGTGCAGCACCCGAAGGCTGAATTCATTCAGCTCGTCGAGGCCGGCTTCGTCGAAACCGTAGCTTTCCCAATCGATGTCGTAGCGGTGCAGCATCGACCGCCCGAACGCCAGGGCGGTATCGGAGATGATCGACACCTTCTGCCCGCCCCGGTGGCGCTGGCTCAGCACGACTTCGACCTGGTTGTCCGAGGCCAACTCTTCGATGGCGAAGGCCATCCCTTCGGTCATCGCCACGACCGGGTCGGTGACGCCCTCGAGGTGGGCGGCCATCCGATCCAGGAAGCCGTCGGCCGACCGCATGGCCGACGCCACCAACAGAGCCTGCGTCCCGGGAAAGTACCGATAAACGGTCTGCCGGGTCACCCCGAGCGCCCGCGCCACGTCGGCGATCCGCATCGCCGAGCCGCCTTCGTCGATGATCCGGTCGGCGGCATCGAGGATGCGCTCGATCGCCTCCTCGTCGGAGGCGGGCGCATTTCCTGCCCAACCGTGACTGCGCATCTATCGAGCGGCAACGCCGTAGCCGGTGATCCCCACAGCCGGATCATAGCGGCTGGAAGCAGGCGATCGGTGCTGGTTAACACGGCCGGACACTTCTGCCGTTATGTATGATCGCTGCGAATCTGGGGGTGCCGCGCGGCAGGAAGGCGGGACTTTGCACTACGACACCGTAATCACAGGTGGTCGCTGGTTCGACGGGACGGGCGCGCCGTCGGCGCGCAGAAACATCGGTGTGCGCGACGGCCGGGTCGCGATCGTCACCCCGGAATCGCTCGACACGACGGGCGCCGAGGTGATCGACGCGACGGGACAGTGGGTGATGCCCGGCATCATCGACATCCATACGCACTACGACGTCGAAATACTTTGTGAGCCAGCACTTTCCGAATCACTGCGACACGGGGTGACGACCGTGATGCTGGGATCGTGTTCGTTGTCCACGGTCTATCTGGACAACGTCGACGCGGGGGACATCTTCGGCCGGGTCGAGGCGATTCCGCGGCGCTATGTCATCGAGCATCTCGACGCGGCGCGCTCCTGGAACAATCCGGCCGAGTACGTCGCCGAACTCGACCGGCGCAACCTGGGCCCCAACGTGGCCGCTTTCATGGGCCACTCCGACATGCGTGCCGCGACGATGGGCCTGGACCGGGCGACGCGCAAGGACGTCCGGCCGTCCGCGGCGGAGCTGGCGCGGATGGAGTCGATGCTGAACGAGGCGCTCGACGAGGGATTCGTCGGGATGTCCTCACAACAACTGCTGTTCGACAAACTCGACGGCGACGTCTGCCGGTCGCGCACGCTGCCGTCGACGTACGCCAAGACCCGCGAACTGCGCCGGTTGAACGCGATCTTGCGGCGGCGCAACAAGATCCTGCAGTCGGGGCCGGATATCAAGAATCCACTGTCGGTGGTCTCGCAGCTGGCGACGTCGCTGGGCCTCGGCCGTCCCCGGCTGAAGACCAGCCTGCTCTCGGCGGCCGACATCAAGGCGATACCCCCGGTGATCCACCTGATGGACCGGCTCGCGCGGGTGGTGAACGGCCTCGGCGGCGACTTCCGCTGGCAGCATCTGCCGGTGCCGTTCGAGGTCTACGCCGACGGGATCTCGTTGGTGGTGTTCGAGGAGTTCGGCGCGGGCGCAGCGGCGCTGCACCTGCAAAGCGAGATCGAGCGCAATCAGCTCATGCGCGACGAGGACTACCGCCGCCGGTTCCGCGAGGACTACGACCGCAAGTTCGGGCCCAGGGTGTGGCACCGCGACTTCTTCGACGCCGAGATCGTGGCCTGCCCCGACCGGACGGTGGTGGGCAAGTCCTTCGGGCAGGTGGGGCTGGACCGCGGCGGCCTGCATCCGGTCGACGCGTTTCTCGACTTGGTGGTGGAGCACGGCGAACAGCTGCGCTGGCGCACCACGATTTCCAATCATCGCCCCGAGGTGCTCAAGAAGCTGGCACGAAGTGAAACCGTGCAGATGGGCTTTTCCGACGCCGGGGCGCACCTGCGCAACATGGCCTTCTACAACTCCGGGCTTCGCCTGCTGCGGCACGTGCACGAGGCGGAAAAGCACGGCACCCCGTTCATGTCGGTCGAGCGTGCCGTGCACCGGCTCACCGGCGAGCTCGGCTCCTGGTACGGAATCGACGCAGGCACCCTGCGCGAAGGTGATCGCGCCGACCTCGTCGTGATCAATCCGGACAAGCTCGACGCTTCGCTGGATCGTTACGCCGAGCATCCGGTGGAGTCCTACGGCGGGTTGTCGCGGATGGTCAACCGCAACGACGAAACCGTCAGCGCCGTGCTCGTGGCGGGACGGTTCGCGTTCGGTGCGGGCGAGCCCGCACCGGCACTGGGCAGGCAGAAGTTCGGCCGTTTTCTGCGGGCCGGTCAGGATTCCCGGAGCCTGACGCCGGTGGCGTGACGCGCCGCCTAATCATTTGCGGCACCGCCGGTTAGGCGACGGAGGCGCCAAGGATGAGGTTGACGGCCTCTTCGAGTTGTCCCTCGATCTCGTCGAAGCTGACGAACCGGGCGGTCATCAGGGCGCCGGAGAAGGTGATCTGCAGTGTGGATTTGACCGCACGCGGCCAGCCGGGACCCAGGGCGGCCCCGATCCGCGCGGACACCTCCTGCCCGATCTGCTCCCGGATCGGTTGCACCGCCGGGTCGTCGGCCATCAGCGCGGCG
This sequence comes from Mycobacterium sp. E3305, assembly GCF_001666785.1. Classification (NCBI taxonomy): domain Bacteria; kingdom Bacillati; phylum Actinomycetota; class Actinomycetes; order Mycobacteriales; family Mycobacteriaceae; genus Mycobacterium; species Mycobacterium sp. E3305. The sequence continues at coordinate 86,666 of NZ_LZJA01000074.1, forward strand.
CCGCACGCGGCGGTCAGCTCGGGCTCGTCGGCGACCACCACGGCCATGTCGCGCAGCGTCGCGCTGACCCGCGCCTTGGTCGTCTCGTTGACGTCGGTATGCAGCGGGAGCTCGCGCAGGAACCGCAGGTACACCGCCGCCACCAGCGCGCTTTTCGACGGAAAGTAGGTGTAGGCGCTGGCCGGCGACACCCCGGCGCGGGTCGCCACCGAACGCATCGTCAGATTCGCGTACGACGATTCGCGCAGCTCCTCCAGCCCGGCGTCGAGGACCTTGCGGATCGTCTGGCCCGGCCTGCGGTCGGACCGGCGCGCCGCATCTTTAGACACCCGTCCAGTGTAGGAAGGCTTCGCCCGGGCGCGGCAGGGCAACCTGTCGGCCGCCGGCCCGGAACCGCGGGCGGCCGTCCAAAAGGATCTAGAGTGGCGCCCATGGCCGAGGCGGACCGGCGGCGCTGGGACGAGCGGTACGCCACGAAGGCACCGCCTCCGGTGGAGGCCGTGGGACCGCCCGAATTCCTGGCCCCCCACGCGGAGCTGCTTCCCGCCGCGGGCAGTGCCCTCGATCTCGCGTGCGGGCCAGGGCTGGCGGCGGTGTGGCTCGCGACGCGCGGGCTTGCGGTGCAGGGAGTGGACGTCTCGCCGGTGGCCGTCGCCCATGCCCGGGACTTGGCTCACCGCGCCGGGGTCAGCGACCGGTGCCGGTTCGAGGTCGTCGACCTCGACGGCGGACTGCCGGCCGGGCCGCCCCTGGATGTCATCCTCTGCCACCGATTCCGGGACCGCCGCCTCGATCGCGCGATCGTCGAGCGCCTGGCGCCGGGCGGGCTGTTGGCGATGGCCGTGCTGAGCGAAGTCGGCGGCTCCCCGGGGCCGTTTCGCGCGGTCGCCGGTGAGCTACCCGCGGCGTTCGCCGACCTCGAGCCGGTCGCGTCCGGTGAGGGCGCGGGTTGCGCCTGGCTGCTCGCGCGCGCGGCCGACGCCGCTGGGAGGCAAGCTTTTTCGCCGCCGCGGACATAGCGCGGAGCGCATTGGCGATCGAGCAGGACGAATCGGCTTCCGGCCCGGCGGTCTGAAGGTAATGTCACGCGCATGGAGCGGCGCGTCCTGGAAGCGGTGATCTACGAGCGCGAGCCGCCGATTGCGCGGATCATCCTGAACCGGGTCGACAAGGCCAACACCAAGGACGCGGTTCTGGTCACCGAAGTCGACGAGTGCCTGCACGAAGCCGACCGTGACAAGGAGATCAAGGTCGTCATCCTCAAGGCGAACGGAAAAGGGTTTTGCGGGGGACACGTGGCCCGCTGGGGCCCCGACGAAAATCCGTATCCGGATTTCGGTGAGACCTTCGAGGACCTGTACAAGGGCACCGCCGACCTGTTCCTGTGGCCGACGCTGTATCTGTGGGAATTCCCCAAGCCGACCATCTCCGCGATTCACGGCTACTGCATGGGCGGGGGGATCTACCTCGGCCTGCTGACCGACTTCTGCGTCGCATCCGAGGACGCGTACTTCCAGATGCCGCTCGCCCAAAGCCTCGGCGAGCCCGGCGGCCACACCATGATCGAGCCGTGGTTGCTGATGAACTGGCATCGCACCATGGATTGGCTGCTGCTGGCCCCGACGCTGTCCGCGCAGGAAGCCCTCGACTGGGGCCTGCTCAACAAGGTGGTGCCGCGCGAAGAACTCGAGGACACCGTCGAGGAGATGGCGCGCAAGATCGGCCAAATCCCGTTGACCACGTTGATGGCGGTGAAGAACAACGTTAAGCGTGCGTGGGAATTGATGGGGATGCGGGTCCACCTGCAGGTCAGTCACATCCTGACGAACATGGTGGGCGCCGCCACCGATGTGCAGGCCCGGCGGGCCGAGCTGAAGCAGTCGGGCATGAAGCCGCGCGAGTTCGTCGGCCAGGACGACCCGCAGAACCCGTAGCCCGATCACCGCTCAACGCGAGCCGGTGAAGACCCGGTGAGAGCCGTGAAAATTGGCGCATGACAGCCCCGGTCGGTGAATTAGGATTGCACCTGGTAGCGGCTGGCGCGCCACTGCACCACCCGCATGGCCGGCACAACGAGAGGGGTGCTTGGTGGCTGCAGCGTATCGGACCGCCCATGCCCCGGCGCGTGCCCGTGCCGTCGGGCCAGACCGTGAGAAAGTGCCCGCCCGTCCAGGATGTCGGCACGGCGCTCTCCCCGACGTGACTTACCGGCGAAGTTCGCTTCAGCACAAGGAGAATGACCCGACATGACGCAGACGTTGAATGTGGAGTACGAGGAACTCCTGACGCGAGCCGCCGAACTTGAGCAACCGCTGCCGACCGTTCCGTCCTCCAATCCACAAGGGCCGTGCAATCTTTCGTTCATCAGCGATACCGCGACCCGACTCGCGCTCACCGCTGACACGTTGCGCCTGTACCTCAAGGGCTGCGAACGGGAATGGAGGAGTCTGGCGAAATCCCTGAGGAACGCGGCCAAGGCCTACGAAGAGGTCGACACCGGGGCCGCGGAGGACATCGGCAACATCCTGAACAACGACGCTTCCGCTGCGGGGGTGGCGGCGCCGACGCTGGCCGCGGACGAGGAGCCCTGGACGGCGCCCGAGCCGATGGCGGCGGCGCCGCCGTTCGAATACCCCTACTACGAAGTCCGACAGGCAGCCGAGGACATCGAGACGGGGGACCAGGGCACGTCGTTCCGGGCGTTTGCGCAGGAGTGGAAAGCGTTTCAGCAGTCATTTCAGGAACAGACCTATCGGTTCCGGCTGTTCAGCCGCTGGGAGGGTGAGGCGACGGAGCAGGTCGAACGGAATTTCCAGCAACAAAAAGAGTGGATTTACAAGATGGCGAAACTGTGCGCCGACCTCGGACAGCAGGCCGACCGAGTCGTCGACGTGCACAAGAAAGTCACCGCCACCACCGGATACATGAATCAACACGCCCTGGGCGGCGCGCATCCCACGACCTACGAAGTGTCGCAATGCGATTACTGGTATCGGTATTACGTGGAAAACGGCTACCAGGAATACATCGCTTCGGCCATTGACTGGTACGAAAAACTTCAGGCGACCTCGGAATCGGCATTGAAGTACTACGTCCAGTACGCGAACATTCCCCTGAAGCCGTTGAACCCGGACGCTCCGCCCAAGGCCCACGTCATCAAGCCGCCCGGGGAAACGCCGAAGCCGGATCCCAAGCCCGAGCCCAAGCCCGATCAGGGGACGGCGCCGTCGCCGACGCCGACCCCGACGCCCGCGCAGCTCGGCCAGCTGGCGGGGAACATGGCGCCGGCGCTGCAGGGTGCTGCGCAGGGCATGCAGGGCGCCATGCAGGGCATCCAGGGGCTCACCCAGGGCATGGGCGGCGCGTCGACGCCCGCGCAGCTCGCGTCGGACACCACCCCGGAGCCGCCGCCCGCCGACGAAGCGAAAAAGGACGACGAGGACAAGGACAAAGAGGACCAAGAAAAAAAGGACGAGGCGACGACGGTCGCCGAAGGCGCGGCGGCCGGGGACCAGGCGTCGGGCAACGCCCCCACCGAGCCACCGGCCGCGGGGCAGCCCGGGGCCACCACCCCCGGGGGAACGCCGTCAGGCGTGGTGCTCTAGGTGACGTCCTAGCGGGCGCGGCTTCTCTCGCCGGCGACCCTGCGGCCCGCGGCATGGCGGGCGGCGACATAACCGAAAACCATGGTGTAGGCGATGCTTCCGCCGGCGCCCAGGTAGTTCCGGCCCATGACCGTCGCCGTGAGGTTGCCCGTCGCGTACAGCCCGTCGATCACGCAGTCGTCCTCGTCGAGCACCTGCGCGTGCTCGTTGGTGATCACCCCGCCGCACGTCCCGACATCGGCGGGAACGACCTTGGTGGCATAGAAGGGGGCCCGCTCGAGCGGGCCGAGCGCGGCGTTGGGGCGGTACCCGGGATCGCCCAGACAGTCGTTGTACGCCGACTGGCCGCGCCCGAAGTCCGGGTCGAGGCCCTTGACCGCAAACCCGTTGAAGCGCTTGATCGTCTGCTCAAGCGCGTCGGAGGGCACGCCCATCTGGCGAGCGAGGTCGCCGACGGTCTCGCCCCGCACGACCGCGCCCCGCGTGACCAGCTCCTCGGGGAGGCGGCGCCTCTTGAACGGGTTGGCACCCGACACGTATCGGGTGATGTAGCCCTCGTCGAAAACCATCCAGCACGGCACGGCCTTGTTCGCGTACATCGCTTTGCCGACTTCGACGTACGAGTTGGACTCGTTGCAGAACCGTCGGCCCGTTCCGTCGACGTAGATGGCGCCCGGCCGCTGCCGGCCGCTGCCCAGCGCCCGCGCGGCGTCACCGCCGTCGGCGATGAAAACCGATGGCAGCCACCATGCCTCGTCCATCAGGTCGGTCTTGGCGCCCAGGCCGATCGCGGACTGCAACACCTCGCCGGTGTCGCCGGCGTTCGCGATCGACCAGTGCCCCTCGTTGGGCTGGTCCCCGCTGTAGCGGCGGCGCATGTCCGCGTTGCGGCTGAAGCCGCCCGCGGCGAGTAGCACGCCCTTGCGGGCCTCGACGTTGAGAACGGTGCCGTTGCGGGCCACGCGCGCGCCGACCACGCGGCCGTCCTCGACGATCAGGTCCTCGATGGCGGCGCCGGTCCAGATCGGCGGCTCACCGCGCAGGTCGATCAAAGCTTTGAGCATCTGCCCGATCAGGGATGCGCCGTTGGTCAGCATTTCGCGGCGGCGGAGCCTGGCCGCCCTGGTGCGCGCGAACACCCGCATGGCCACCGCGAAGGCGCGCGGCGACCGATTGAAGTACTGCACCGAACGCAGCTCGTTCGTCTTGAGGACGAACCCGCCGTAACTCTTGGCCATCGAGGGCTGGACCTTGTCGCTCCAGCTTCCCAGCGCGGCCGCATCGTAGGGGACGCACTCGATGGCGCGGCCGGCTTCGTTGCCGCCCTTGTGGTTCGGGTAGTAGTCGCTCCAGCCCGGGCATCGCACGAACCGAACCCCCTTGCGGGTCAGGAAGTTGATCATCTCGTACCCCGCGGTGAGGAACATCTCGCGCCGCGCCGGCGATGAGGCGGAGCCGATGTCACCGACGACGTCGTCGAAGTAGGCCAGCCCGTCCTCGTGTGAGTCCGGGATGCCGTCGGCGCGCATCAGCGGGTTGTTGGGCAGCCACACCATGCCGCCGGAGAGGCCGGTGGAACCGCCCACCAGGGGTTGCTTTTCGATCACCAGCGGTTCGATGCCGGAGTCCAGCGCCGCCAGCGCCGCGACCATGCCGCCCCCGCCGCTGCCCGCGATGAGCAGATCGACCGTGCGGTCCCACCGGCCGGTCATCGTGCCCCCCCGCTGAAACCGAGGTCGGCGACGGGCACGTCGATGGTGGTGTTGGTCTTCTGGATGGCGGGCACCAGGGCGTCGTACGGCAGGCCGGCGAGGAAGCCGTCTATCACCCGTTCGAAGTTGGAGATCAGGCCCTCGATCCTGCTGGACAGTCGCATGTACTCAAAACCCTTGGAGTGCAAGCCTTTTTGCTGTCGGGGCAGATTCGAGAAATCCTGGGCCGGTATCGGAGGCCAGCGCGGGTCGTCGGGTGCCATGGGCACCGGCGGCGTCGGTTTTGGCGTGCTCTGCTCTGGCGGGATGCGGGTGAGTGACCAGATCTCGAACAGCGTTTCCTCCGGGCCGAGCGGCCGGATCCGGTACGACGAGGCGCTGCTGTACTGGGGCAGCAGGAAGTAGTGGGGGAAGCCGAAATTGATCGCTTCGGTGATGCCGCGCCGCTCGAGTTCGTTGAGGTCGGGGATGTCGCAGCCGCGGGCTCGATGCCAGTGCACGATCGCGTCGTTGAGCGTGCGGCGCCACACGGCCATCGCCTCGGCGGGGTCGGCCGGCAGTTCGAGGTCCTGCAAGCCCTCGGCGATGCGGACATCGTTCTCGTGCGTCATGCCGGCCATGCCTTCGCCCAACGTCCGCATGAAATAGAGGTTGGTCTGGGCCAATCCGGGTGGTTCGGCCGTGCCGGGCCGCTTCGGCATGCTGGACGGCAGCAGTTGCGGGTGGGTCTGCGGGACGTGATAGCCCTCCATGAAGGCGGCCGTCGCCAGCTTCCAGTTCACCGGCAGCCGGCACGACTGCCACCACTCGACCCGCAGCGACTCGACCTTCCACGCGTCGTAGATCGATGCGAACGGCTCGAAGCAGTCACGGAACGGCGGTGCGCCGTCGTCGAGGTTGATCCACGCGCATCCACCCCAGACCTCGCAGCGGACCGAAACCAGGCGAAGATCCTCCGGGTCCAGGTTGTGCTCGTCGAACTCCTCGGGCCTGAGCACAAAGGTGTTGCGGCCGTCGATGCCCCAACACCAGCCGTGGAACGGGCACACGAAGGTGCGCCGGTTTCCGTTGCCCTCCACCAGCTTCACCCCGCGGTGGCGACAGGCGTTGTGGTAAGCGCGAACGTTTTCCGCGTCCAGGCGGACCACGATGATCGACTCGTCAAGGATCTCGTACTCGACGTAGTCGCCGGCCTTGGGAATCTCTTCCAGACGGCAGGCCATCTGCCACACGCGCGGCCAGAGCATTTCGCTTTCGAGCGCGTAGAACTCCGGGTCGTAGTAGCGCTGCTTGGGAATGCGATCGACGGCCTGGACCGCCCACGGCACCGGAAGCGGGGTCCAGTTCAGTTGGCTGTTATCGGTGCTCTGGGTGGTGACCATTTCATCCCCTCATAGGATCCGCGATGCCCGCCCCTGCCAGTAACGCTCGCGGAGGCGTCTCTTGTACAGCTTTCCGTTCGGGTCCCGGGGCAATTGGGGAACGAATTCGACGGTGCGCGGGCATTTGTAGCCGGCGGCGTGCGCTCGGCAGTATTCGATCAGCTCGGCCTCGAGTTCGGGGCCCGGAGCGACGCCGTCGACCGGCTGCACGACGGCCTTGACCTCCTCGCCGAACTCGTCGTTGGGGACGCCGAAGACGGCCGCGTCGACGAGCTTGGGGTGCATGATCAGCAGGTTCTCGATCTCCTGCGGATAGATGTTCACCCCGCCCGAGACGATCATGAACGTGGACCGGTCGGTGAGGTAGAGATAGCCGTCCTCGTCGAGGAAGCCCATGTCGCCCAGGGTGCGCCAGCCGCGGTCGTTGGACACCGACACGGTTTTCGCCGGGTCCTTGAAGTACTCGAAATCCGGTCCGCCCTCGAAGAACAGCTCCCCGGCCTGCCCGGCGGGCAGCTCGACGCCGTCGTCGCCGACGACGTGCACCGGCGACATGGGCCTGCCCACCGAGCCGGGATGGGCCAGCCACTCCTCCGGACCGATCGTGGTCCCAGCGAATCCTTCTGTGCCGCCGTAGTATTCGTGGATAATCGGCCCGAACCACTTCATCATGTGGTGCTTGACGTCGACCGGGCAGGGCGCGGCCGCGTGGATGACACATTGCAGGCTCGAGACGTCGTAGCGCTCCCGAACCGCCCTGGGCAGCTTGAGCATCCGCACGAACATGGTGGGCACGAACTGGGCGTGCGTGACGCGGTGGGTCTCGATCAGGGCCAGGACGGCCTCGGCGTCGAACCTGCGCATCAGGACGGCAGCCGCGCCGACGCGGTGGACCGCCATGGTGTAGTTCACCCCGGCGGCATGGTAGAGCGGTGCGGGGGAGAGGTACACGCTCGACCGGCTCATCCCGTACTTGTGGGTGAGCGCCAACTCCAGGACCGCCTGCGCCCACGAGCCGTTGCCGTCGGTCGGGAGGGGGCGGCGGACGGCCTTGGGCCGCCCCGTCGTGCCGGACGAGTACAGCATCTCCGACCCGTCCGCCACGGCCGGCGCGGCGCCGGCCACCGCCAGCGCGTCCTCGTACCCGTCCCACCCGGGCAGCTCGCCCCCCACCACGAGATGGACGGTGACGGCCGCGTTGGCCGCGCGGACGTGCTCGGCCAGATCGGGCATGCTGGCGTCGACGAACACGGCCTTGGCGTCGGAGTCGTCCAGGACGTAGGCGACCTCCTCCGGGGTGAAGTGGGTATTGACCGCGGTGTAGTAGAGACCGGAAAGCTGGCAGGCCCAGGTGATTTCGAGGAATTCGGGCCGGTTCGCCAGGACCAGGGCCACACCGTCGCCCGGGCGCAGCCCGGCGTCATGCAGCGCAGCGGCGACGCGCTGGCTGCGGGCATAGAGTTCGCCGAACGGGATCGCCCGGCCGTCGGCGATCAGGGCCGGCGACGAAGCGGCCGCGATCGCGTGATCGGCGAGATTCACCGGCGGCCCTAAGTGGCTGCGGCGCCGTCAGCCTGGGCGGCCGCCGCGGCCTGCCGCCGGGCGTGCTCGGACGGCAGCACCTTGTCCTTGAACACCGTCTGAATCAGCTGCTGCACATCCTTGCTGATCGAGGCAAGCGCGACGAGATCGTTGGAGCTCTGCCAGTGCACCCGCATGCCCATCAGCTCCCAGGCCCGCTTGAGGTTGGCCTTGGTGAGCATCAGCGTCGTCAACGGTGCCTGGGCGATGTGCCGGGCGATGGCCTCGACACGGTCGTCAAGCTGATCACGCGGGACGACCTCGTTGACCAGGCCGACCTCCAGCGCCTTTCTGGCGTCGATGACCTCGGCGGTGAACAGGTAGTACGCCGCACGGCGCCAGTTCATGAACACCCAAGGCTCGATGGAACATTCACCCGAGGGCATGCCGAATCCCTGCAGCGGCGGGTAGGAGAAGTAGGCGTCCTCAGCGGCGATGACGATGTCGGTGGTCAGACCCATATGGGTTCCGCCGCCGACGCAGTAGCCGTGCACCTGCGCGATCGTGGGCTTGGAGAACTCCCACAGGTTCAGGGTCGGCTTGACGAACAGGTCCGACTGCGCCTTCCACGGGTGGCCGGTCACCATGGCGTTCTCCACGAACGACGGGTAGTCAACCGCGTTGTTGCCGATGGCGTGGCCCGAGCAGAAGCCCTTGCCGTTGGCCTTGAGCACGAGCACCTTGATGTCGTAGTCGCGGTCGGCGTCCAGCAGCGCCGCGTCGACCTCTTCGGCAAGCTTCTGATCCTGGGCGTTCGCCTTCTCCGGCCAGTTCAGCGTGACCCGGGCGATGGGTCCCTCTTTTTGGTAGATGATTCTCTCGCGAGTCTCGTTGAGATCCATACGTGCTCACCTTTCGTTCAAGAAGTGATGACGCCGATTTCGGCGCCGATGTCGTAGGTGTTCCCGACCTGCCCCGTCCACCGCACGGTGCCCGACGCTCCCGCTTCGATTTCCTGTTCCACCTTTTCCGTGGCGATCACGTAGATCGGTGTGCCCGCCTCCACGTGCTGGCCGGCGTCGACGAGCAGGCCGGTCAGCTCGGCTTCGGAAACGGCCACCGAGACCCGCGGAATGCGAATGATGAAGTCAGCCATGCGCCCCCGCGCCCGTCTTTTCGAGGGTCCGCTGCGCGGCAGCGACGATCCGCTCGGGCGACGGGTACACCTGCGCCTCGAGCGCCGCCGCGGCCGGGTTGGGGACGAACCGGGCGGCCACCCGTTCGACGGGCGCGGCGAGTTCGGAGAACAACTCCGAGTGCAGGATCGCGGCGATTTCCGCTCCGGGACCGGCGAACTGGACGGCGTCGTGGACGATGACGGCCCGGCGGGTGCGGCGAGCCGAGTCGATGATGGTCTCGACGTCGAGTGGCACCAGGGTGCGCAGGTCGACGACCTCGGCGCTGACGCCCTGATCGTGCAGCATCGCCGCGGCGGCCAGCGCGTCGTGCACGCAGCGTCCGTAGCCGATCAGGCTCACGTCGGTGCCCGGCCGCTTGATGTCGGCCTGGCCCAACGGGATTGAAAACCCGGGCTCGACCGGGACGGGGCCCTTCTTGCCCTGGAGCCGGATCGTCTCGACGAACAGGCAGGGATCCGGGTCGAAGATCGCCGCCGTCAGGAGGCCCTTCCCGTCCCGCGGAGTGGAGGGCACGATCACCTTCATGCCGGGGATGTGCATGAACCATGCCTCCAGGCTTTGCGAGTGCGTCGCGCCGGTGGCCAGCCCGGCGTACACCTGGGTGCGGATGGTGAGCGGCGCCGTCGTGCGTCCGGCGGTCATGAAGCGCAACTTCGCCGCGTTGTTGATCAGCTGATCGGCGGCGATGCCGATGAAATCCATGATCATGATCTCGGCCACCGGCAGCAGGCCGTCGATGGCGGCGCCGATCGCCGCGCCGACGATCGCCGCCTCCGAGATCGGGGTGTCCAGCACCCGCTCGTGGCCATACTTCGTCGACAGCCCCGCGGTCGGACCGGACGCGCCGGGATCGGCGATGTCCTCACCGAGCAGGAAGACCCTGTCGTCGGCCGCCAGGGCCTGATCCAGCGCGAGGTTCAGCGCCTCGCGCATGGTCAGCTCTTGTTCTTGCGCGCTCATACCGGATACCCGATCGGGGTCGCGTACACGTCGGAGTCCAGCTCGTCGATCGACGGGCCGTCGGCGCCCATCACGGTGTGCAGCGCCGCTTCCACTGTCGCCGTTGCCTCATCGTCGATGCGGTCGAGCTCCTCGGAATTGCAGACGCCGGCCTCGACGAGGTGGTTGCGGAACCGGGGGACCGGGTCGGCTTGGATCGCGGCGGCCAACTGCTCCTTGGGGATGTAGGGCATCCGGTCGCCGAAGTAATGGCCGCGGAACCGGAACGTCACGCACTCGATGAAGGTGGGGCCTTCGCCGGAGCGGGCCCGCTGCAGTGCGTCGTCGAGCGCGGCTTTGACTGCCAGCGGGTCGTTGCCGTCGACGCGCACCCCGGGCATGCCGTAGCCCGCCGCCCGGTCGGCGACGTGTGCGAGCTTCATGGTGTCGACGGTCGGCGTCATTTCGGCGTACAGGTTGTTCTGGCAGACGAAGACCACCGGTAGGTCCCACAGCGCGGCCATGTTCGCCGCCTCGTGGAAGGACCCGGTGTTGGTGGCGCCGTCGCCGAAGCTGACCACCGTGACGCGATCGGAGCCCTTGCGTTTGGCGGCCATCGCCAGCCCCACCGCCACCGGGGGGCCGGCCCCGACGATGCCGGTCGAAAGCATTACGCCCTTATCGGGTTTGGCGATGTGCATGGTGCCACCCTTGCCGCGGCCCGCGCCGACGACGCGGCCCATCATCTCGCCGTAGATCTCTTCCAGTGGGACGCCCTTGCCGATGAGGTCGTGCAGACCGCGGTAGGTGGTCACCAGTTGGTCGTCGGGGCGCAATGCGACACCCATCGCGGCGGCGATGGCCTCCTGGCCGCGTGAGGGCCAGTACACGCACATGAACTCGCCGGTGCCAATGCCTTTGGACAGCCGATCGTCGGCGGCCTTCATCAGCACCATCAGCTCGTACAGGCGGCGCTCGACACCGGCGGCCCCGTCGCTCATGCGGTCACGCACCGGACCACGGCTTGACCTTCAGGAAGCCGCCCCCGTCGACGCGGAGTTGCTGCCCGGTGATGTACCGCGCCGCGTCGGAGGCGAGGAACAACACCGCCTCGCTGATGTCCTCGGGCTCGACGTACGGGATCGGCATCGCCTGCACGAGCGGGAAAACCGGTTCGGCGTCCTCGCGGGCGGGATCCTTCAGGTCCGGCCGGAAGGCGCGATACATCGGCGGGCTGTGCAGCATGTCGGTGTTGACGTTGGTGGGGTGCACCGCATTCATCCGGATGGAGAACCGGGCGAGCGCCAAGGCGAAGTCGTTGACATAGTGCGCCGCGGCCAATTTCGCGAAGGCATAGCCGGCCCCGCCGGGGCCACCGTCGATGCCCGTGGTGTTCATCGACGACATGAACGCGGCGTTGGACCCGATCACGATGATCGAGGCGCCGGCTTGCAGGTGCTTGAGGCTCGCGTGCACCAGATTCAGCACGCCGACCAGGTCCACGTCCACGGCGTCGGCGAAGGCCTGCGGCGGCAGGCCCGCGGTCAGGGGGCAGATGCCCGCGTTGGCGACGACGACGTCGAGATGGCCGAACTCGGCGACACCCTCGTCGATCGCCGCGGACAGGGCGGCGCGGTCGCGGACGTCGGCAACCGCGGTGAACGCGCGCTGCCCCTCCTTCTCGACCAACCGGGCCGTCTCGTCCAGGTCTTCGCGCCGGGCCAGGGGATATTCGTTGGTCTCGATGTCGGCGCACAGGTCCACCGCGATGATGTCCGCGCCCTCGGCGGCCAGCATCCGCGCATGCGAACGGCCTTGCCCGCGCGCGGCGCCACTGATCACGGCCACCTTGCCCGCTACCCTGCCCATCGCCCGTCCTTCGTCCGTGTGGCTATGCCGCGAACCACGTTGGTGCGCAACATTTTTGAGCGGTGCCGCGGGCGGCCGAGCGGAACCGGATCGGGCACCCGCGTGGCTGCTCTGGGAGACGGCGCGCGTTCACCGCGGGGTGGCGTCGGAATCGGGCCGACGGTCGGATCCATCGCATCTCTTCCACGAAAAACTGCGCTGACCTGCAGCGGGTCTACCGCTACGCCCTAGACTAGCTAGAATATCTAAAATAGCAAGGAATGGCGGTTCGACCGAGGGAGTTGGCGATGTCTGGCGTGCGCGGGGGTGTGCTCCAAGGGGTGCGGGTCGTCGAGTTGGCGTCGTGGACCTATGTGCCGTCGGCCGGTGCGGCCCTGTCGGACTGGGGTGCCGACGTGATCAAAGTCGAAGGCGTCGCCTCCGGCGATCCGGGACGCGCGCTGGTCGTCGGTGGGTTCACCCGGCAGGCGGCTCGCCCGGACGCCGACTTCATCCTCGAGTTGGGGAACCGCGGCAAGCGCAGCATCGCCGTCGACATCAAATCCGAGACGGGCCGGGAGCTGTTCGGCCGCCTGTTGGCGAGTGCCGATGTGTTCCTTACCAATTGGTTGCCCGGCGCACTCGAGCGGGCCCGGCTGACCGTCGACGACATCCGGTCGTTCAACCCGAGGATCATCATCGCGCGCGGCACCGGGCTGGGGGTGCGGGGCCCGGATCGGGATCGCGGAGGCTTCGACGCGGCCACCTACCTCGCGCGCGGCGGCGTCGCCTACACGCTCACGCCCTTCGGCACCGACACGCCCGCCGTGCAGGGTCCGGGGTTCGGCGACCTCCAGGGTGGCGCGACGCTCGCCGGCGGTGTCTGCGCCGCGCTGTTTCATCGCGAGCGCACCGGTGAGCCGACGATCGTCGACTCGTCGCTGCTGGCGCAGGCGATGTGGGCGATAGCGCCGTCCATCTCGGCGGCCGATTTCTTCGACATCGACGGGATCCCGGGCGCACCGCCCGGCTTGGCCATCAACCCGCTCGTCAACCGGTACAAGACCCGCGACGGCAGGTGGATCCAGTTGGTCTTCTTGCAACCGGACAAGTTCTGGGTGGGATTCTGCGAACGCATGGGCCTGGCGGAGCTGGCGACCGACGAGCGATTCGTTCCGTCGAGCAACCTGATAGCCAACGCCGCCGCGGCCACCGAGATCCTGACCAACGTCTTCGCCCGACACGACCTCGCGCACTGGCAGAAGGCGCTCGAGGACGAGCCCGGTGTGTGGGGCGCCCTGGCGACGCCGCGGGAGACCCTCAACGATCCGCAGGTCGAACCGAACGGATACGTGGTGACCAACGTCGACGACTACGGGGAGAAGTACCGGGTCGTGGCGGCGCCCGTGCAGTTCGACGAAACGCCGCCGGCGCCGGCGCGTGCGCCCGAACACGGCCAGCACACCGAGGAGATCCTGCTCGAGCTCGACGTCGACTGGGACGACATCGCCAGGGCCAAGGACCTCGGGGCGATCCTGTGAGCCTCGCCGCTAGTCGACGAAAGGCGCTAACTGTGGGGACCAAAGTCATCGCCTGCCGATAACCCGGTGACCTGAGACGCCCGCAGTCGTACGTTCTGTGCAAAGGAGCACGGACATGACTGCATTCATGCGCGCGAGCGACGCGTTCACCTGGGCAATGGAAAGCGACCCACGGCTGCGATCGACCGTGGTCAGCGTCGTACTTCTGGACCGGTCGCCGGACTGGGACGAGGTGCGGAGACGATTCGACTTGATCAGCCGCAAACTGCCCATGTTCAGGCAGCGCGTGGTGCAGTCGCCCCCGCCGGCCCCGCCGCGCTGGGAGCACTACCGGGATTTCGACCTGGACTATCACCTGCGCCGAGCGAGCATTCCGGGACCAGGGACGCTCGACGACGTGCTCGAGATGGCGCGCGTGGCCGAGATGCAGGACTTCGACCGGGCTCGCGCGCTGTGGGAAACGACGTTCATCGACGGCCTGGCCAACGGGGGCGCGGCCCTGATCTGCAAGTTTCACCACGCGCTCACCGACGGGGTCGGGGGGGTGCAGATCGCGATGCACCTCTTCGACCTCTCCGAGGACCTGTCGCGCGTTGAACCCCTGCCGCCCGAGCCGGAGGCGGCGGAGTCGGGGCTGCTGGGTGGATATCGCGACGCCGCGCGCTACGACTCCGGCCTGCTGGGCACCGCCCTGACGGGCGCGGCGACCCGGGTCCCGCGGTTGATGTACGACGGCATTCGGCGGCCCGTCGACACCATCCGGTCCGCGGCGAACACCGCCGCTTCGGTCTACCGAACCGTCCGGCCGATAAACAGCCCCGGGTCGCCGTTGGCGACGGAACGGGGCCTGATCCGGCGGCTCGGGGTGCATCAGGTGGCGATGCGGCCGCTCCGGGAGGCCGCGCATCGTTGCGGTGGGGCGTTGAACGACGCATTCGTCGCGGGGGTGGCGGGTGGGCTGCGGCTCTACCACGAGAAGCACGGTGTCGCGGTCGGCGACTTGCACATCACGATGCCGATCAGCCTGCGGACCAAAGACGATGGCATGGGCGGGAACCGGATCACACTGATGCGCTTCGACGTGCCCGTCGGCGAGGCCGACCCGGCGAAGCGCATCCAAGCGATCCGGCAGCGCACCGCGGCGGTGCGCAACGAAAGATCCCTGCCATACACGCAATTGATCGCCGGGATGCTCAATCTGGCGCCCCGGTGGTACATCGGCTCGGTCCTGCGCCACGTGGACTTCGTGGCGAGCGACGTGCCCGGCGTACCCGTACCGGTCTTCCTCGGCGGTGCCCCGGTGCGAGCGCAATACGCGTTCGGCCCCACCATCGGCTCCGCAGTCAACGTCACCCTTCTCACGTATGTCGACACGTGCGGGCTCGGCCTGAACGTCGACACCACCGCAATTCCGGACTACGACGTCTTCCACGACGCCATCGTCGGCGGCTTCGACGAATTACTCGCGTTGGCAACCTAATTCGCGGTAGCCGGATTGCAACACAATCCGGAATTCCTCCGGAGTCGTTGGTTAGCAGCCGATCCCGAAACGGTCACGGCCCGATATCAATCCCGGCGGCGCTCTGGCACAACGCGATCAATCGACAAATCATGGCACAGGGCGCCTTTGAGGTTTGCGGCCGCGACGATGCGTAGCGCAGGAATTCCTCGTCCGCTATTCAGTGGCGGATTCGTGACGGCGCCGCAGGAGGTATCCACAATATGACGGCGAACTGGGTCCCTGCCCAGACTTCGTGTGGCCCGAATTCCGGTCGCATCCTCGACACCGCGCGGGGCATACTCATCGGCCTGCGCCGGTGCCCGTCCGAAGCCGCCCTGGACGAATTGCACAGCGCGGCCTTGCGGCACAAAGTGCCGGTATTCGCGATGGCGTGGGCCCTGGTGCATTTGGCCGGCGATGGCGAGAAGACACCGAGCTTCACCGACGCGCAATCCGCGGCTCGGCACGAATGGGGACGTTTGTTCTCCTCCGCCGCAGTGACCTGTTGAGCGGGGATCGAGACGCAGGGACGGCCGAGCTTTCGAGGGGTAACCCGGCCGTCCCCAACCACAACGACGCAAAGGCGCGCGCGGAGGGTGGCGCTTTTGGGCTTCGGTTGCAGTGGCCGGCACGCGGGCGGGGGGTGCGGCGGTCTCGGCGAAATCGCGCGACCAATCGGCCCGCGCCCGAAATCGACTATGGGATCAACCTGGTCCGCTGACGTCAGCGTGCCCAGGCCGGTGATTCGGCCGCGGCGCGCAATGCGTCGACGATGCGCTGTTCTTTCTCGCCGAACCGCTCGGTGGGCGCAGGCACGGAGATGGCAACCACGTTGTCACCCACGGTGCGCCGCGCGATGGCGGCTGCCGAGATCCCGGGGGTGTGCTCGTCGCGATCGAAAGCGATTCCGGTGCGCCGGATTTCGGCGACCTCTCCGCGGAGCCGGTCGGCGGCCTCGGCACCCAATCGGGACATGACCGACTCGGCGTCGGCGTCGTCCAGCGCCGCGAGGGCGGCCTTGCCGTTCGCCGTCGACTCGAGGGGGAACCGGACGCCGACCGCGGAGACCGCGCGCAGGCGATGCGACGATTCCAACTGATCGACGAACCACATCCGCTGCCCCCGCAGCACCGACAGGTCGACCGTCTCGCCGTCGGTCGCGCGCGCCACCCGCTCGATCGTGGGGCGGAAGACCGCCGTGATGTGCGCCCCGTCGGAATTGCCGAATCCCAACAGGCGGTCGCCGAGGGCAATGCGGCCCTGCCCGTCGACGCTGGCCAAGCCCACCTCGACCAGACCGACCAGCAGCCGCCGCGCCGTCGACTTGGCCAGCCCGAGCCGCTCGCCGAGGTCGACCAGACGCAGCCGCCCCGGCTCGGCGGCGATCTCGTCCAGCGCGGCGGCCGCGCGGCGTAGCACCTGGATGCCTTCGTCGCGACCAGTTGGCGAATTTTCCCCCGTGGACGGCATTCCTCCACTATAGTGTTCCGCATCCCGGATCACAAAGATCCGAACTCCGAATCAAAGGGGATGGTCGATGAGCGGGCTGCCGGCCGGACGGCACTACTTTCGGGGTGATGACGGCTACGAGGCGGCCCGCCGGGGCACCGTGTGGCACCAGCGGGTGCCCGAGCGCCACCCCGAGGTGATCGTGCAGGCCATCGACGCCGACGACATCGTCGCCGGCATCCGGTACGCCACGACCCACGGGCTCAAGGTCAGCATCGTTTCGGGCGGACACAGCTTCGCGGCCAGCCACCTGCGCGATGGTTCCGTGCTGCTCGACGTCAGCCGGCTCGACCACGCCGTCATCGACGCCGAGAAGCGCCTCGCCCAAGTGGGTCCGGGCAAGGGCGGCAGCCTGCTGATGGCCGACCTCGAGGCGCAGGGGCTGTTCTTTCCCGGTGGCCACTGCAAGGGCGTCTGTCTGGGCGGCTACCTGCTGCAGGGCGGCTACGGCTGGAACAGCCGCGTCTACGGCCCGGCCTGCGAGAGCGTCATCGGCCTCGACGTCGTGACCGCCGAAGGCGAACAGATTCACTGCGACGCCAGCAACAACGCCGACCTCTACTGGGCCGCCCGCGGCGCCGGCCCCGGCTTCTTCGGCGTGGTCACCTCGTTCTACCTCAAGCTCTATCCGCGACCGGGCGCCTGCGGCACCAGCGTCTACGTCTACCCGTTTGAGCTGGCCGACGAGGTCTTCACATGGACCCGCGCGGTCAGTGCCGAAGTGGACCCCCGCGTCGAGCTGCAGGCCGTGGCCTCACGCGGTGAACCGAACATGGGCATCGACACCCCGGTCATCTCGCTGGCGTCGCCCGCCTTCGCGGACTCCGACGAGGAGGCGGAAAAGGCCCTGGCGCTGTTCGGCAGCTGCCCGGTCGCCGATCGGGCGCTCGTCAAGATTCCTTATATGCCAACCGATTTGCCGAGCTGGTATGACGTCGCGATGAGCCACTACCTGTCCGACCACCACTACGCCGTCGACAACATGTGGACGTCGGCACCGGCCGAGGACCTGCTGCCGGGCATCCGGACGATCCTGGACACGATGCCGCCGCATCCCGCGCACTTCCTCTGGCTGAACTGGGGCCCCTGCCCGCCCCGCCAGGACATGGCCTACAGCATCGAGGGCGACATCTACCTCGCGCTCTACGGTTCGTGGAAGGACCCGGCCGACGAGGCCAAGTACGCGGACTGGGCGCGGTCCAACATGGCCGCGATGTCAGAGTTCGCGATCGGCATTCAGCTCGCCGACGAGAACCTCGGCCAGCGGCCCGCGCGGTTCGCCAGTGACGCCGCCATGGCCAAGCTCGACCGCGTGCGCGCCGAGTACGACCCCGACGGCTTGTTCAACAGCTGGATGGGACGACTCTGATGGCCACCGACCTCTATCTGGGCTACCGCGGCGACGACGCGAACACCCCTTTCGGCAAGTTCTTCACGCCCGAAATGGCCCCGCTGCCACGCCACGTCGTGGAGGCGCTCGAACACGGGCCGCAAGGCGCCATGGCGCTGCCGTCGTTCGACGACGCCGCGCGGGTGGCCGACGACGGGTACCAGCAGACCGAGAACGGGTACGGGGCCCTCGACGACGGCGGCTACCAGGTGTCGGTGCGCACCGACATGCCGGGGGTCACCCCGGCGATGTGGTCGTGGTGGTTCGGCTGGCACGGCTGTGACACCCGCCGGTACAAGCTCTGGCATCCCCGGGCGCACCTGGCCGCCGCCTGGAAGGACGGCGACGACACGGGCCGCCGGGGCGCCCGGCGTTACATCGGCCGCTGGTCGCTGATCAGCGAATACATCGGCTCGACAATCCTCAACGGCGCAATCCAATTCGTCGAGCCGGCAAGCATGGGCTGCCCGCCCGACGACGATCGCGCGGTGGCGATCTGTGCCCGGCTCGGATCCAGCGAGGCCCCGGTGGACGTCGGCTGGTTCATCCACCACGTCCGGTCGACCCCCGGCGGCGCGGAGATGCGGTCACGGTTCTGGATGGGCGGACGGCACATCGCGGTGCGCAACGTCCCCGGCGTCGCGTCGCGGGCCGTGCGCCCCATCGCCTCGCGGGTGCTCGGCAACGCCGAGACCAGCGCGCGCAACCTGCTGGTGCACTGCGCCCAGGAGATGAATCATCTGGCGGCCTTCCTGCCGGAGCTCCACGCGGCCTTCGGCGACGAGTAGGCGCGCGGACGCCGCGCTAAGCGGGCGGGAGCTGACGCGGGCCTTCGGGGGCGCCCAACTCGGCCGGCCCGTCCCGCCTGGCGAGCTCCCGATCGTCGCTTCGCCGCGCCTTCCCGAGCGACCGCGCGTGCCGGTCCGGACCGCCCAGCCGTGAGTGCGGGGACGGGCCGGTTCGGTCTCGGGCCGAGTCGACGAAAGCTCTTGTAGGGAAGGGGGATTCGCTCGTCTCCGAAGGCCGCTCGGCACGTTCGCCAGGCTCGGAGCTTTCGGAGTCGACCGTGACTTTGTGGGTGCGTCGCATCGAGAAGGTGAACTCCTCGACCTCTTCGAAGACCTGGCGCGCGGTGCGCAGCGGTGCGGTCGTGGTGTCGATCACCCGCCCCACAAACGGGGGCACCAACGGGCGAATCCATCGCGCGGCGGCCTTGGTGGCGTCGGGAATCGACGGGATGAGCGACGTGCCGCGTTCTTCGTGCGCCACCACGTCGCGCTGGACGGGCGCCGGCAGATTCTCCACGTCGGCGATCTGCGCCGGCGCGGGAAGGCCGACAATCGCCCGGCTGGCGGCCTCGGCTTCCGCGGCGATCGGCAGATAGATGTCTTCGTCGGCCGGTTCGATGGGCCGTTGCGACGACGCCCGCACCGGGGGATCGATGGCGTCCGCGATTCGCCGGCGCTGCTGCTCCCGGTCGATCTCGGTCTGCGCCTCGATGGCGAGCCGGGCCTGAGTGAGTTGATGCTCGGCCCACAGGATTTCGGCCTCGCGGCGGACCTCTGCCCGCTTGATCGCGATCGCGGTGTCGGCCTCGAGTTCCGCGCGTTCACGATCCGCGCGTGCCGCCGCGCGCCGGTCGAGCGCGGTCTCGCCGCGCCACCGCCTCAGGATCAGGGGCAACACGTAGAGCAGCACGCAGAACGCGATGGTCAGCAGCCGCAAGGTCAGCGCCCCGGCGTCGGTGCGGGTGAGGTCGTTCATCGCGACCCAGCGAGCGCCCAGGCCGCGATCGGCGCCCGCGACCGCGCCGCGACGCGCCTCGTCGAGTGCTTGCTGCTCGCGGGAGATCCTGGCGTCCAGCTCCGGGGCCTGTCGATCCCGGACCGCGAGCGCATCGTCCAGTTCATGCTGTGCGTCCGCGAGAAGCTCGTTCGCCGTTCGTGTTTCGGGCCCGACACCGGGGACACCCGTGATGCGGGTTTGTGGGCAGGCGGGAGTGGGATGGTATTCGCAGCGGGCGATGACCAGGGCCCGATCCTGCTGCTGATGAGCGCCGTCGACGGCGCCGTCGAGCGCGGCCCGCGCATCCCTGGTTTGTTGCAGGGACGCCGACGCCTGCGCGACGGCCGGCGCCGAGCCGGCATTGCGCAGGGCACGTTCGTCGAGGCGATGGTCGATCGAGCCGGAAAGCAGGACGAGTGCGGCCAGTTCGCCGACGATGACCCCGAGCGCGGTCGCGACCGACGCGCGCCCCGCCGTGCCGACCCGGCCGCGCTGGGACCCGGACGTGGTGGCGCGGGCAACCGCGCCGACCAGCAACCCGAAGACCACCGTCAGCGGCAGTACGGAGGCGAGTGACCAGCGGCCGGTCTCGCCGACCGCCAGGGTCGCGACGAGCACGGCCAGCACCGCCCCGAACAACACCACCGCGCCGGCGCCGGTCTCGGCGGCGTGCGTGGAGCGCTCGCCGCGATCAGCGGGTTCGCGCCATTGCCCGCCGCCGAGCCACGTGAGCAGGCCGGCGGGCCACCACGCCGACCGCTTCTCGGTAACTTCCTGGGCGCACATCGAAAACACCTCCCAAGCCAACAAGCCTCCCAGGCGACCGCCCGTCGGATCGAATCGAAGCCCCCCGGGTGTGGCGTGCCTCACAATCCGACGGCTCGCCGGCCATCCCGGCGGGCGAGCCGTGGTGGTCGCGGATTTGCGCGACGCGTGCAGATCAGCGACGGTTCCGGCGGCCGGCGTGAGACGGTATGAGCCTATGGAGACTCACGATTTTGTCACCTACGAAGAGTTTGGTCGCAGATTCTTCGAGGTCGCTGTCACTCCCGAGCGTGTCGCCGCCGCGTTCGCCGACATCGCCGGCAACGAGTTCGCCATGGAGCCCATCGCGCAGGGCCCCGGCGGAATCGCCAAGGTCAGCGCCAACGTCAAGATCCACGAGCCCAAGGTCACCCGCCGCCTGGGTGACAGCATCACGTTCAGCATCCACATCCCGTTGTCGATCGACCTGCTGCTCGACCTCCGGCTCGACAAGCAGCGGTTCGTCGTCTCCGGAGACATCGCATTGCGGGCCACGGCGCGGGCCGCCGAGCCGCTGTTGCTGATCGTCGACGTCGCGAAGCCCCGGCCTTCCGACATCACCGTCAACGTGTCGTCGAAGTCCTTCCGCGGCGAGGTGCTGCGCATCCTCGCCGGCGTCGACGGCGAAATCCGCCGGTTCGTCGCCCAGTATGTCGCCGAGGAGATCGACTCGCCGCAGTCGCAGGCCGCGCAGATCATCGACGTGGCGCAACAACTGCAGGAGGCCTGGCCCTAGGGCCCCCGGCGCGACGCATAGCCCCGGTCGTCCGCGGGTACTCAGTGCGGGTTGCGCGCCGGGTCGCCTGTGCTGCCGTGCCGGCGCCGACCGCGATCATCGTCGGGGAGGAGCGGGGGAACTTGGCACGTGTAGATGTCTCGGTGTCGTCGGAGGTGGATCCGGAGGCCGCCTGGAAGCTGGCGTCCGACCTGAGTCGGTTCGACGAGTGGATGACGATTTTCGCCGGGTGGCGCGGACCCGTTCCCGACAAGATCGAGGAGGGCACCTGCGTCTCGTCGTGCGTGAAGGTCAAGGGCTTTCGCAACGTCATCCACTGGACGGTGACCCGCTACGACGAGCCGAAAGCGATTGAGCTGCAAGGTCGCGGTCGCGGTGGGATTCGGCTCGGGGTGGCCATGACGGTCACGAGCAAGGATCCCGGAACCGACTTTCATCTCACGGCGGATCTGCGGGGCGGATTGCTCGGCGGGCCGATCGGCGGGTTGGTGGCCCGGGTGCTTCGATCGGATGTAGAGAAGTCCGTGAAGAACCTGGCCGCTCTGCAATAGGGGCTACCGCGCCGCGTGGCCGATCGGCCAATCCCGTTCCGCCTGGCGAATCCGCCTGCGGTCCATGCCAAGCCAGTCCAGCCCGGCACCGAACGCGAGCAGGGCGACGATCGCCGCGGCGACGCCCGCGCCGGCGTGGCCGAGGGCGAAGGTCGCCACGCACACCACGAATGCCAGGGCGGCGGCCACGATGACGACGAGCCCGGGCGTGCGTTCAGCCTGGCGTGCCGAGTCCCGGCGGCTGGTCCGAGCGTGAGCGGGGCTGTGCGTCATGGGGGGCGTCTCCTCTGGTCAATTCCTTTGGGCCGCTTAGTTGTGCTACCCGGAATGCCGTCGGGACAAACGACCGACGCGTCGACGCCGACTACAGCGTCTGATGCCGTCCGAAGTACTTGTGGTCCTCGCTGTAGCCGCCGTAACCGCTGCCGATGTCGCGGTAGTCGGCGACGAACTCGATCCCCTTGATCCACTTCACGAGCTTGAAGCCGTGCTGCAATTCGTTGCGCAGCCGCAGCGGCCTGCCGTGCATGTAGGGGAGAGGTTGGTCGTTCATCTTGTAGGCCAGCATGGTCATGTGGTGGTCCATCTGGCCGATGTGATGGGCGTTGTAGTAGATGCCGCCCGTCGCGCCCAGGCCCATCGAATAGAACACCGCCCAGTTGGCTTCCGGCAGCGGCTTGACGATGTCCATGATCGTCTTCACCTGCACGCCACCCCATTTGGCGACGCCCGACCAGGCCTGGATGCAGAAGTGCTGGCTGATCTGCTCGTGGTAGGGCAGTGCCATCAGGTCCTCGAGCGAGAACTCCATCGGGTGCTCGACGAGACCGTAGACCTTCAGCCGCCAGTCCTTGAAGTCGTTTGCCTCCAGCTCTTTGTACTCGACGGTCTCCGGCAGGCGCCCGTTGCGCCAATGATGCG
>NZ_LZJA01000075.1:0-7128 GCF_001666785.1 Mycobacterium sp. E3305
CCGCCACGTACAACTCGCCCGCCACGCCGGCCGGCACCGGCCGCAACCAGTCGTCCAGCACGAAGAAGGCGAGATGCTCCAGGGGGTTTCCGATCGGACTGGCGGCGCCGTCGACGTCGCCGTCGACGATCTCGCGCAACGAGGCGTGCACGGTGGTCTCGGTGGTGCCGTACATGTTGATCAGGCGGGGCCGTCCCGGATGGCTGTCCAGCCAGTTGGCCAGCCGTCGGGGTTCGAGCGCTTCGCCACCGAACACCAGCGTCTGCAGTTTGAGTTGCTGGGCGAGGTCGGGTGAGAGCGCTTCGGCCGTTTGCAGCGCGTAGAACGCCGAGGGCGTCTGGCTCAGCACGCTGACTTGCTCACGAACCAGCAAGGCGTACAGGTCTTCCGGCGAACGGACCACGTCGTCGGGCACGACCACCAGGCGCCCACCGCGCAGCAGCGCACCGAAGATCTCCCACACCGAGAAGTCGAAGGCCAACGAGTGGCATTGCGTCCACACCTGCCCCAGATCCAGTTCGCGGTCCAGCGACTCGAGCAGCTGGGTGACGTTGCGGTGGGTGACCGCCACTCCCTTGGGGATCCCCGTGGTGCCGGACGTATAGATGACGTAGGCGGTGGCGTCGGGGTCTGGGGCCGGTATCGCGGTGCAGGGGAACGTGTCCACCGCCGGGTCGTCGATGTCCAGGAGCGGCAGGCGGCAGCCGTCCAGGCGCGATCGCAGCCCGCTGATCGTCAGCACGGCAACCGGTGCGGCATCGGCGAGCATGAAGTCGATCCGCGCGGCCGGCAGGCCCGGATCGATCGGCACGTAGGCCGCTCCGGCTTTGAGCACCGCCAGGATCGCCGCGACAGCCCCGGCCGACCGGGGAACCAGCAGCGCCACCCGATCCCCCGGGCCGACGCCATGCTCGATCAGCAAGTGCGCCAACTGGTTCGCGGCAGCGTCGAATTGGCGGTAGTTCCACCAGCGGTTTCCGCAGGTGATGGCCACCGCCTCCGGGGCGCGGTGCACCTGGGCGGCGAACAGTTGGGGAATCGACGGTCCGATCGGCGCCGGCAGGTCGAGCACCACACGGTTGCCGAAGTTGTGGAGCCGGGCATGCTCCGCCTCGTCGAGCACGTCGATCGACGACAACCGGCGGGCGGGGTCGGCGGTGAGGGCGGCCACCACGCGCTCGAGACGTGCGACAAGCGTTGTGACACTGGCGGTATCGAACACGTCGGTGCGGAATTCCACCGCACCACCGATCCCGGCGGACCGGCCGTCCGCCGTCCAGCGTTCGGCAAGGGAGAACAGCAGGTCGGTGCGGGCCGTGCGGGTGTCCACCGGCAGCGCGGTGACCTGCAGGTCGCCCAGGTTCAGTTCGGCCGCGTCGTTGTTCTGCCAGGCCAACATCACCTGCACCAGGGGGTGGTGTCCCAGGCTGCGGGCGGGGTTGAGCCTTTCCACGAGCACCTCGAAGGGCACGTCCTGGTGCTCGTAGGCTTCCAGGCTGCGCCGACGCACCTGGGTCAACAGCTCGGCCACCGTGGGATCGCCGGCCAGATCGACCCGCAGCACCAACGTGTTGGCGAAAAAGCCCACGACGTCATCGAGTGCGGGGTCGGGGCGTCCGGCTATCGGAAAGCCCACGGCCACATCGGAACTCGTGGAGAGCTTCGCGAGCAGCACCGCGAGGGCGGCCTGGAGCACCATGAAACTGGTCGCGTCGTGGGTGCGGGCCGCCTCGCGCACCCGGTCCTGCAGCGCGGCCGGCCACTCGACGCCGACGCTGGCCCCGCGGTAATCGGCAACCGGCGGATACGGCCGGTCGGTGGGCAACTCCAGGCGCTCGGGCAGTCCGGCCAGTGCGGCCCGCCAGTAGTCCAGCTGCCCGGCGATCGGGCTGTCCGGGTCGTCGAGATCGCCCAGCTGGGCGCGCTGCCACAGCGCGTAGTCGGCGTACTGGATCGCTAAGGGTGCCCATCCGGGCGCCCTGCCCGCGCACCGGCTGGCGTAGGCCACGCCGAGGTCCCGCACCAGCGGGGCGAGCGACCAGCCGTCGGCGGCGATGTGGTGCACCACGGCGACCAGCACATGTTCGTCCTCGTCCGTCCTGAAAAGCGTTGCCCGCAGCGGACTCTCGTTGGCCAGGTCGAACGGGCGGCCCGCGACCGCGTCGACGGCCTCCCGCAACCGCGCCGCAGACCATCCGGTGGCGTCGACCACGTCGGCGTCGGCGCGCTCCGGGGGCAGGATCGCCTGGTGCGGTGTCCCATCGGCCGCGGCGAACACCGTGCGCAGGCTTTCGTGGCGGTCCAGCACGTCGCCGAGCGCGGCGCCCAACGCGTCGACGTCCAGGTGTCCGCGCAGCCGTAGCGCGGCGGCCATGTTGTAGACCGGCGACGGCCCGTGCAGCTGGTCGATGAACCACAACCGGGACTGGGCGAACGACAGGGGCAGCAACGCCGGACGCGCGCCCGCCACCACGCGCGCCGGCGCACCACCGCCCTTGCCGAGGAGCGGCGCCAATCGGCGAACCGTGGGCGCCTCGAACACCGCCCGCACCGACAGGTGAGCGTGAAGGCCCGCGTTGACGGCGGCGACCAGGCGCATCGCCGCGAGCGAATCGCCACCCAGGTCGAAGAATGACTCCTCGACCCCCACCCGCGCCAAGCCCAATACGCGGGCGTAGATCTCGGCCAGGATGCCCTCGACCGGGGTCGCCGGGGCACGGTAAGCATCGGTGTCGTGGTATTCGGGTGCGGGCAGCGCCCGGGTGTCGAGTTTGCCGTTGACCGTCAACGGGATCGCGTCCACGGCGACGATCGCGGCGGGCACCATGTAGGCCGGCAACCGCTCGGCCAGCGCGGCGCGAATGCCGGCCGGGTCGGCCGTGCCGGTCACGTAGCCCACCAGGCGGCCCGCGCGGGTGACCACCGCCGCCTGCCGCACACCGTCGAAAGCCAAGAGCGCGGTGGTGATTTCGCCGAGCTCGATGCGGTAGCCGCGGATCTTGACCTGCTCGTCGGCGCGCCGCACGTACCGCAGTTGCCCGTCGGTGCCCCAGCGCACCAGGTCCCCGGTGCGATACATGCGCGCCCCGGTCCCGCCGAACGGGCACGCCACGAAGCGCGACGCCGTCAAGCCGGACCGGCCCAGGTAGCCGCACGCCACGCCGCGGCCGGCGACATACAATTCCCCGACCACGCCGGCCGGCACCGGCCGCAACCACTTGTCCAACACCATCAACGCGGCGCCGGACACCGGTGACCCGATCGGCGCTCCCGCTCCGGGGGCCAGCGGCGCGCTGAGCGCCGCGTCCACCGTCGTCTCGGTCGGGCCGTAGGCGTTGACCACCACCCGGCCCGGCGCCCACCGATCGACCAGCTCTGCCGGACAGGGCTCACCGCCGATCACCAGGGCCACCCCGTCGAGCCCCTCGGTCGACAGGGCACCCGCCTCGGACGGGGTTTGGCTCAAGACGTTGACCCGTTCACGAATCAGCAACGCGCGCAGCTCTTCCGGCGATGTTGCCACCGGCTCGGGCACTAGGACCAGCCGGCCCCCGTCCAGCAGCGCGCCGAAAATCTCCTGGACCGACACGTCGAAGGCCAGGGAGTGAGACTGCGACCAGGCGGCCGCCCCCGGCAGGGGCGCATGCAGCGACGCCATCAGCTGGGTGACGTTCTGGTGGGTGACCGCCACCCCTTTGGGGACGCCGGTCGTGCCCGACGTGTAGATGACGTACGCGATGTCCTCGGGGTCCGGCGCCGGCAACGCGGTGGCGGGTTGGGTGTGCACGGATGATTGGTGGACGTCGATGACCGCCACGTCGAACCCGTCCAACCGGGATCGCAGCTCGGCGGTGGTGACCGCGACGATCGGCGCGGTGTCGGCAATCATGAACTCGACCCGCGCCGCGGGCAGGCCCGGGTCGATCGGCACATACGCCGCACCCGTCTTGAGCACGGCCAGGACCGCCGTGACCGCATCGGCGGATCGCGAGAACATCAGCGCCACAAAGGCACCGGGGCCCGCACCGAGGCCGGCCAGCAGGTTCGCCAGGCGATTCGCCGCCTCGTCCAGCTGCCGGTAGCTCAGGTGGCGGCCGTCGCAGCTCAGCGCGATCGCCTCCGGTGTGCGGGCCACGTGCGCGGCGAACAGGTCCGGAATCGACAGCCCGGCAGCGGGTTCGGTGAGGACGGCGCGGTTCCCCCACTCGACGAGGTGGGTGTGCTCGGACTCCTCGAGCGCGTCGATCGCCGACAACAGGCGAGTGGGGTCGGCGGTCATGGCCGTCAGCACGCGGCGGAACCGCTCCACGAGCGCCTCGATGCCGGCTGCGTCGAAGACGTCGGTGTCGAATTCGATTCGCAGGCCCAGTTCCTCGCCCGGCACCGCTTGCACCGAGAGGGGATAGTGGTTGAACTCGCGGCTGACGAATTCGGTGATGGCGACTTCGTGTGCGCCCGCCAGCGCGGCGGTGTCGATCGGATAGTTCTCGTACACGAACAAGGTGTCGAACAGCTGCTCGTGGCCGGCCGCGCGGTGGATTTCGGGCAGCGCGAGGTGCTCGTGTTCGAGGGTGTGATTGTGGGCGCGGCGCAACTGGTCGAGCAGTCCGGCGACCGTGGTTGTCGCGTCGATGGTGGCCCGTACCGGAACCGTGTTGATCAGGAGGCCCACCATCGTTTCGGAGCCGGGCACCTCGGCCGGCCGTCCCGAGACGACGGCGCCGAACACCACGTCGTCCTCACCGGTCAGCCAGGCCAGCAGCTGCGCCCACGCGGCCTGCAGCACGGTGCTGACGGTCGTGTGGGACGAGCGGGCCAGCGCGCTCAGTGCGCGCGTGGTGTCCGCAGGCACCGCGGAGGTTGCGACGTCCCGACGCCCCGCCCGCCCGGGCGCGCGCACCAGCGTCGGGGTGTCGAACCCGTCGAGCACCTGGCGCCACGCCCCGCGGGCGGCGTCCAGGTCGCGGGTCGCGAGCCAGGTGAGGTAGCTGCGGTACGGCGCCGCGGCCGGCAGCCGCTCCCGGTAGTAGGCGAGGAAGATCTCCTGGAGCACGACCGGCAGCGACCAGCCGTCCATCACGATGTGGTGGACGGTCAGCACAAAGCGGTGCCGGTCTTTGGTGGTGCGGACCAGCGCCGCCCGAAACGCCGGGCGGCCCGCCAGGTCGCACACGGCGGCGCGCTCGGCGATGCACAGCCGCTCGACCAGCTGGTCGGGAGCGGGGTCGTCGGCGTCGAGCTGGAGGTAGCGCCACGCGATGGTGGGGTCGGCCGGGATGATCTGCACCGGCTCGTCGAACTTTTCGCTGAACCGGGCCACCAAGTTGGGGTGCCGGTTCACCACCGTCTGCACCGCCTCGCGCAGGCGATGCGGGTCGAGGGGGCCGCACACGGTGATGTCGAGTTGCACCGCGTACACGTCGTCGCCGGGGTCCAGCCCGGAGTTGGCATGGAAAAGCAGTCCCTGCTGCAGCGGGGTCAGCGGCAACACGTCGGCGATCGGGTGGTCCCGGCACAGCTCGTCGATCTGCTGCTGGGTCAGCCGCGCCGGGGCGACGTCCGACGGGGTCAGTCCGCCCCCGCCGTTTCGCACGTG
The DNA here is from genome assembly GCF_001666785.1 of Mycobacterium sp. E3305. NCBI lineage: Bacteria > Bacillati > Actinomycetota > Actinomycetes > Mycobacteriales > Mycobacteriaceae > Mycobacterium > Mycobacterium sp. E3305. Next base: position 5,597 of record NZ_LZJA01000075.1, read on the forward strand.
CGCGCAGATGCCGGCCAGGGCGGCGCACCACAGCTGGCTCAGCCTGCGGACCTGCCAGTGCTCCAGGGCCGAGGGTGCCCACGTCCAATTGGCATGCAGGCGAGGACCTTTCGTCGTTTCCACGGCGCCGGCGTTCAGCTCCAGCGTGTGTCCCAAGGGCACCGGCAGCGCCGCGGTCGCGGCGGTCAACGACAGGCCGTCCTGATCCGGGCGCCACAGGTCGTCCGACAGCTCCGCCGTGCCGCCCAGTCGCCCTAGGTAGTTGAACCCGATCGCCGGGTCCGGGTCTTCAAGGGCCACATCGGGATTCAGGTAGCGCAGCAGTCCGTACGTCAGCCCATCTGGCAAGGCGCGCAGCTGCTCCTTGGCATCCTTGATGAGCGCCCCCAGCTCGGCCGCACCGGCGGCGACCCTGTCCCAGGGTGGCTTACCGAGGCTCAACGCGACCGGGTATTTGGCGGTGAACCAGCCCACCGTGCGCGACAGGTCGACGCGCGGGCCCACGTCTTCGTCGCGGCCATGGCCCTCGACGTCGATGGAAAGCGGCGCGCCGGTGCCCAGGAATTCGTTGATCGCCAACCCGAAGGCGACCAGCAAAATATCCTGGACACCGGCGTGGAACGCCGCCGGCACTGCCCCCAACAACATGCGAGTGGTCTCGGTATCGAGCGACACCGACAGGTGCTGCGCCGTCCGATAGGTGTCGAGCTCCGGGCGTACCGCCGGCAACGCGGCCGGGATCGCCGCCACCTGCCGCCAGGCGTCCGCCATGCGGACGACCTCGGGGCGCCGGGCATGCTCGGCCACCAGCGCGGACCACCTGGCGAACGACGTGCCCCCGGGGGCCAGCACCACCGGTAGGCCGCCGCGCTGCTGGACCCACGCGATGTTCAAGTCCTCCAACAGGATTCGCCACGAAACTCCGTCGACGGCCAGGTGGTGGACGATCAACGCCAACCGCCCGGTGCCCTCCGCCCATACCGCACGCAGCATCACCCCCGCAGCCGGGTTCAGGTGCGAGCGCGCCGCCACCAGAGCGTGTTCGGACAACGCGTCGACGGTGTGCAGGCATCCGCGGGCGTCGACCGCGCCGGGCTCGGGCACCTCCAGCGACCAGCCGCCCGCACCGTCGTCGTCGACGCGCAGCCGCAACATCGGGTGCCGGTCGATCAAGGCCTGCAGGAGCACCGTCAGGTCGTCACGGGTGACGCCGGCGGGGGCCTGCACCAGCATGGTCTGGTTGAACTCGTCGACCGACCCGTCGAGCCGCTGCAGCCAGCGCATGATCGGTGTGGCGACGAGCTCGCCGAGACCCTCGTCGACCGCGTCGTCGTCGGTGGACACCCCCGCCACCCGGGCCAGTCGCGCCACCGTCTGCTCGACGAAGATGTCGCGCGGGCGGAACATCACGCCGGCCGCCCGCGCCCGGGCCACGACCTGCATCGACAAGATGCTGTCCCCGCCCAGGTCGAAGAAGGAGTCGTCGATGCCGACCCGTTCCACGCCCAGCACCTGGGCATAGATGCCGGCCA
>NZ_LZJA01000076.1:0-41231 GCF_001666785.1 Mycobacterium sp. E3305
CCACCGAACCGCGTTCTGCGGCAACCTTTCCGGCGGCCAGCGCACCCGGGTGTCGCTGGCCTGCGCGCTGGTCTGCCAGCCCGACCCGCTCGATCGCGTCGTCGGCGGCCTGGTGCTCGAAACCGTACAGCGCGGCGAAGTAACGGACGTTGTCGACGATCCGCAGGTCGTTGTAGATCGTCGGGTCCTGGGGGAGGTAGCCGACGCGGCGGTGCAGCGGCGCCGACCCGGCCGGGTGGCCGAGCACCTCGACGGTCCCCGAGGTCACGATCTGGGTGCCGACGATGCAGCGCATCAGGGTGGTCTTGCCGCAGCCGGACGGGCCGAGCAGGCCCGTGATGCTGCCCCGCCCGATCTGCACCGAGAAGTCGTGCAGGGCGGGGCGTTTCCCGCGGACCACCCGCAGGTGTTCGATGCGGACGGCCGGGGCCGTGATTAATTCATCACGTGATGAAGTCATCATGTGATGAATATCGTCCTCCGGCGAGGAGTTGTCAAGGGTTGGGGCGCTCGTCCAATCCGGGGCGGCGCAGCGGCAGGTGCCCGTGCACGCCCTCGGCGTAGGCGGTCTCGGCGTGCTGCGTGAGGTCGACGCCGGTGGTCTCGTCTTCCGGGCTGAGCCGGAAACCCATCACCCGGTCGATGACCTTCGCGAGCACGAACGACACCGTGAACGCGTACAGCGCCACCACGACGATCGCGAGCAGTTGCCTGCCCAACTGGGTGAAGCCGCCCCCGTAGAACAGGCCCCGCGGGCCCGCCGTCATGACCGCCGTGGCGAGCAACCCGATCAACGACACCCCGACGACGCCGCCGACGAAGTGCACACCGACCACGTCCAGCGAATCGTCATAGTTGAAGCGGAATTTCGCGCTCACCGCGAACGAGCACACGACCCCGGCCGCGAGCCCGACGACCGCCGCGCCCAGCGTGTTGACGGTGCCGCAGGACGGCGTGATGGCGACCAGCCCGGCCACCACACCGGACGCCGCGCCGAACGTCGTCGGCCTGCCGTCGCGGATCTGCTCGACCGACAGCCAGCCGAGCATGCCGAGGCACCCGGCGACGAGCGTGTTGAGGAAGATGGCCGCGGCGGTCCCGTTGACGGCCAGGGCGGAACCGGCGTTGAACCCGAACCAGCCGAACCACAGCAGGCCGACCCCGAGCAGCACGAGCGGCAGGTTGTGCGGCCGCATGGCGTCCTTTTTGAAGCCGATGCGGGGGCCGAGCGCCAGCGCCAGCGCCAGCGCGGAGGAACCGGACACGATCTCGACGACGAGGCCGCCCGCGTAGTCGAGCACACCCAGTTTGGCCAGCCAACCGCCTGGCCCCCACACCCAGTGCGCCACAACCGAATACACGACGACCGTCCAGACCGGGACGAACACCATCCAGGCCGCGAACTTCGCGCGGTCGGCGATCGCGCCGCTGACCAGTGCGGCCGTGATGATCGCGAACGTCACCTCGAAGGTGGCGAAGAGCAGCTCGGGAACCGTCCCGTGGGCGGTCTCCGGGGTGATCCCGAGCATCCCGAGGTGGCGGAGGTTGCCCAGGAACCCGCTCGCGCCGTCCTCGGAGAACGCGACGGTGTAGCCGACCAGCAGCCACGCCACCGTGACCAGCGGGATGGAGATGAAGCTCATCATGATCATGTTGAGCACGCCGGTGGTGCGGACCATCCCGCCGTAGAAGATCGCCAGGCCGGGGGTCATCAGGAGGACGAGTGCCGTGCTGGCCAGCAGCCACGCGGTGGCGGCGGGGTCGATCGGATGCATGACGTGCGCTCCTTCACTGGTCCCAAGACACCGGGATATTGCCACGGCAGCGCCGCCGGTAGGTTCGGTGGGTGGCCGCAAGCCAGCTGTTAGTCGACCCCGTCGCGGCCGCCCATCGGCTCCTCGGCGCCACGCTGACCGGCCGGGACGTCAGGGCCGTCGTCGTCGAAGTCGAGGCTTATGGTGGCGTCCCGGACGGCCCGTGGCCGGACGCCGCGGCCCACTCGTACCGCGGCATCAGCGGGCGCAACGCGGTGATGTTCGGGCCTCCCGGACGGCTGTACACCTACCGCAGCCACGGGATCCACGTCTGCGCCAACGTCTCGTGCGGACCGGACGGCACCGCCGCGGCCGTCTTGCTGCGGGCGGCCGCGCTCGAGGACGGCACCGCCGTCGCGCGCGCTCGGCGCGGCGAGCTGGTCCGCGGGGCCGCCCTTGCCCGGGGACCGGGCAACCTGTGTTCGGCGCTGGGAATCACCATGGACGACAACGGGATCGACCTCTTCGATCCCGCCAGCCCGATAACGCTGGAACTCAACGAGCCGCTCACCGCCGCGTCCGGTCCTCGCGTCGGGGTCAGCCAGGCCGCCGACCGGCCCTGGCGGTTGTGGCTCGCGGGCCGGCCCGAGGTCTCGGCCTACCGGCGCAGCCCGCGGGCGCCCGCCCCGGGCGCCAGCGACTAAGCGCGCGCCGGCTCGTCCGGGCGCGCCGCCGCCCGGAAGGCGGGGTCCACGCGGCGCGCGAGGACGATGAACGTCACGGCCAGCAGGGGCGCCACGGCGCTGTACAGCGCGGCGGGCGTGGCCATCTCGGCGCTGTTCAGCAGCTGGGGGCTCAGCGCGACGCCCATCGCCACGACGGCGTTGTGCATGCCGACCTCCAGGCTGACCGCCACGGCCTGCCGCGGAGCCAGCCGCATCAGGCGCGGCGCCAGGTAGCCGACCGTCAGGCTGACCGCGCAGAAGGTCACGACGGCTGCCGTGAGCACCCCGATGTTGTGCCACAGCGTCTTTCGCCCTCCGGCGATGGCTCCCAGGACCGCGACGATCAATAACGCGATGGCCAGTATTCGGACCGGTTTCTGCAGGCGCCGCGCCAGCTCGGGGAAGCGGTGCCGGAATGCGACGCCGATCGCGATGGGGACGAGCACCAGGCCGAAGACCGTGAAGAACTTGTCCAGCTGAAGCGGCAGAAACCGACCCCCGCCGAGAAACCAGGTCATCGACACCGCCAGGATCGCGGGCAACGCGACGATCGACAGCACGGCATTGATTGCGGTCAGCGTCAGGTTGAGCGCCAGGTCGCCGTTGAACAGGTGGCTGAGGATGCTGGACATCGTCCCGCCGGGGGTGGCGGCCATCAGCATGAGCCCGACCGCCAGGTGGGGTTCGAGATGGAAGGCCTCGGCGATGACCAGGCACAGGGCCGGGAGCAGCAGCGACTGACAGATCAGCGCAACCACCAAAGGCCTCCGCAGCGTGGCGGCCCGCTTGAAATCGTCGACCGTGAGCGTCAGCCCGAGGGCGAGCATCACGACCACGACGACCAACGGCCAGTATCGGTTGTCCATAACGCTCCGCGTTGTCGGTGCACTTACCGCCGAAGGCGACGGCGCGACGCTGCGCCGCGCATGAGCTTGCCTTATCGGGCGGCGCAAGGGCGAATCGTGGCCGCGGGAGCGACTAAAGTCGCTGGCGATGTCTTCCGGGATCCTTGACGAGCTGGGCTGGCGCGGGCTGATCGCGCAGTCCACCGACCTCGACGCGCTGGCCGCCGAGGCGCAGCGTGGGCCGATGACGGTGTACGCCGGCTTCGACCCCACGGCCGCCAGCCTGCACGCGGGCCACCTGGTGCCGCTGCTGGCGTTGCGGCGTTTTCAGCGCGCCGGCCACCGTCCGATCGTGCTCGCCGGCGGGGCCACCGGCATGATCGGTGACCCGCGCGACGTCGGGGAGCGCACCCTCAACGAAGCGGACACCGTCGCCGAATGGACCGAGCGCATCCGCGGGCAGCTGGAGCGCTTCGTCGATTTCGACGAGTCGCCGACGGGCGCGGTCGTCGTCGACAACCTGGACTGGACCGCCCCGTTGTCGGCCATCGAGTTCCTGCGCGACCTCGGCAAGCACTTCTCGGTCAACGTCATGCTGGATCGCGACACCGTCCGGCGGCGGCTGGAGGGCGAGGGCATCTCCTACACCGAGTTCAGCTACATGCTCCTGCAGGCCAACGACTACGTCGAATTGCACCGCCGGTACGGCTGCACGCTGCAGATCGGCGGCTCCGACCAGTGGGGCAACATCATCGCCGGGGTCCGGTTGGTCCGCCAGAAGCTGGGCGCGACGGTGCACGCGCTCACCGTCCCGCTGGTGACCGCGGCCGACGGCACCAAGTTCGGCAAGTCGACCGGCGGCGGCAGCCTGTGGCTCGACCCCGCGATGACCACGCCGTACGCCTGGTACCAGTACTTCTTCAACACTGCCGACGCCGACGTGATCCGGTACCTGCGGTGGTTCACCTTCCTGTCGGCCGACGAGCTGGCCGAACTGGAAGAGGCCACCCGAGAGCGCCCGCAACAGCGGGCCGCGCAGCGCCGGCTGGCCCGGGAACTGACCGCGCTGGTGCACGGGGAGGCGGCTACCGAGGCGGTCGAGCACGCCAGCCGGGCGCTGTTCGGGCAGGGCGAGCTGGACCGGCTGGACGAGGCGACGCTGGCGGCGGCGCTGCGCGAGGCCTCGGTCGCCGAGCTCAAGCCCGGCGGCCCGGACGGGATCGTCGATCTGCTGGTGGCCAGCGGTCTGTCCGAGAGCCGCAAGGCCGCGCGCCGCACGATCGGCGAGGGCGGGGTGTCGGTCAACAATGCGCGCATCGACAGCGAGGACTGGTCGCCGCAGCCGTCGGACTTCCTGCACGGCCGGTGGCTGGTGCTGCGCCGCGGCAAGCGCACCGTCGCGGGGATCGAAAAGGTCTGAGGGACGCACCCGCAAAACGCCCGGATGGCCAAATCTTTACCGCACCGTGTTGCGGCTGTGACCCACATTGGCCAGGGTGGTCACGATGACATCCCTCAGGCGTGTGGAGTGGGCCCTGCTGCGTCTCGTGGGAGTGGGCGCCTGCGTTGCGGGCCTGGCCGCCCCGCTGGCCGCGCCCGTGCGCGCCGACATGCGGGGAAACGCCTTCCTGATGGCGCTGTCCAACGCCGGGATCACCTATCCCCACCCGGCCAGCGCCCTGGCGCTGGGCGAGTCGGTGTGCCCGATGCTGGTCATGCCGGGCCAGTCCTTCGACTCGGTGGCCGCCGAGATGTCCAAGCGCAGCGGCCTGGGCTACGAGTCGGCCGGCCTGTTCACCATCGTCGCCGTCGCGAACTACTGCCCGGCCGTGATCGCGCCGCTGCTGCAGAACCGGCTCATGGCGTACTAGCCGGCGGCGCCCCCGTATCCTCGGCTGCGTGGTCGACGACAGGCAGCGGCAGTGGGGTGAACGGCGCCCGCGCGCATCCGGCGCCTGGTCGGGGCCCGGCCGGGCGCGACCGGCCCAGCCGCAGCAGCCCGACGGCCACCGCACGCCGGACGCCGGACCGCCGATACCCCCGGGCGTCGAAGCCCGGCAGCTGGCGCCCGAGATCCGCGGCGAGCTCAGCACACTGGACCGCGCCACGGCGGACGCGGTGGCGCGCCACCTCGTCGCCGCCGGCGAGCTGCTCGACGAGGACCCCGAGGCCGCGCTGAGCCACGCCCGCGCGGCGCGGGCCCGGTCCAGCCGGATCGCCGCGATTCGCGAGGCGGTCGGTATCGCCGCCTACCACTGCGGCGACTGGGCGCAGGCGCTGGCCGAATTGCGCGCCGCCCGCAGGATGGGCAGCAAGTCCAACCTGCTCGCGCTGATCGCGGATTGCGAACGCGGGCTTGGCCGCCCGGAGCGGGCGATCGAACTCGCGCGCGGGCCCGAGGCGGCCCAGCTCGCGGGGGACGACGCCGACGAGCTGCGCATCGTCGCCGCCGGTGCCCGCGCGGACCTCGGGCAGCTCGAGCAGGCGCTGACCGTGTTGTCGACGCCGCAGCTGGACCCCGGCCGCCAGGGCTCGACGGCGGCGCGGCTGTTCTACGCCTACGCCGACACGCTGCTTGCGCTGGGCCGCAATGACGAAGCGCTGCAATGGTTTTTGCGCTCGGCCGCCGCCGACGTCGACGGCGCCACCGATGCCGAAGACCGGGTCAGCGAGCTGGGCTTCGGATGACAAGCGTTGCGCGCCAATATGATTGCCTGCTGCTCGACCTGGACGGAACCCTGTTTCGCGGCCGCCGGCCCACCGAGGGTGCGGTCGAGGCGCTGGCCGAGGTGCAAAGCCGCGCCTTCTTCGTCACCAACAACGCCTCGCGCAGCGCCGCCGAGGTGGCGGCGCACCTGACCGAGCTCGGCTTCACCGCCACCGCCGACGACGTCGCCACCAGCGCCCAGAGCGCAGCCCGCCTGCTGGCCGACCGGTTGCCGGCGGGGTCGCCGGTGCTGATCGTGGGCACGGACGCGCTGGCCGACGAGGTGGCCGCCGTCGGCCTGCGCCCGGTGCGGCGCTATGACGACGACCCGGTCGCCGTCGTCCAGGGCCTCTCGATGACCATCGGCTGGCCGGACCTCGCCGAGGCCGCGCTGGCCATCCGGTCCGGGGCCCTGTGGGTGGCGGCCAACATCGATCCGACCCTGCCCACCGAGCGGGGCCTGCTGCCCGGGAACGGCTCCTTCGTCGCCGCGTTGCGGGCGGCCACCGGCGCCGAGCCGCAGGTCGCGGGCAAGCCGGCGCCCGGGCTGCTGACCGACGCGGCGGCCCGCGGCGAGTTCCGCGCGCCCCTGGTGGTGGGCGACCGGCTGGACACCGACATCGAGGGCGCCAACGCGGCCGAGCTGCCCAGCCTGATGGTGCTCACCGGCGTCAGCTCGGCGCGGGACGCGGTGTACGCCGAACCGGCGCGCCGGCCGACCTACATCGGCCACGACCTGCGCGCGCTGCACTCCGACGGCGAGCAACTCGCGGTCGGCCCGCAGCCGGGCTGGCGCGTCGACGTCGACGAGGACGCGGTGACCGTCAGCGGCGCCCGGCCCGACGACGGCGACGGGCTCTCGATCGTGCGGGCGGTCGCCAGCGCGGTATGGGATGCGCGGCCGGACGGGCGCCCGGTGGATATCCGGGCCGCCGATGACAACGCCCGCGCCGCGTTGCGGCGCTGGTCGTTGGTGCGCGGCGACTGACGGGTGACTAGCGTAAGAGCGCAATGACTATCGATCCTGAAGAAATCCGCGCCGAAATCGACGCCCTGCTGGCCAGGCTGCCCGAGCCCGGGGCGCCGGACGATCCCGACAACGAGCCGTCGCTGACGGAGCTCGAAGACATCGCCCGCCGCCTCTCCGAGGCGCACGACGTGCTGATGGCCGCGCTGGAGTCGGCGGAGAAGGGCTGAGTGCGCGCATGTCTCGCCGCGCCCGCGTCGACGCCGAGCTGGTCCGGCGCGGCCTCGCGCGATCGCGTCAACAGGCCGCGGAGTTGATCGGCGCCGGCCGGGTCAGCATCGACGGGCTGCCGGCGCGCAAGCCGGGCACCGCCGTCGCGGTCACCGCGGCCCTGACCGTCGCCGACGACGGGGAACGGGGCTGGGTGTCGCGCGGCGCGCACAAACTGATCGGCGCCCTGGACACCTTCGGGATTCCGGTGGCGGGCCGACGCTGCCTGGACGCCGGCGCGTCCACCGGCGGGTTCACCGAGGTCCTGCTGGACCGCGGGGCCGCGGAGGTCGTCGCCGTCGATGTCGGCTACGGCCAGCTGGCGTGGTCGCTGCGCTGCGACCCGCGGGTCGTCGTCGTCGAGCGGACCAACGCCCGCGACCTGACGCTCGAGGCGATCGGGGGACCCGTCGACCTGATCGTGGCCGACCTGTCGTTCATTTCGCTCGCCACCGTGTTGCCCGCGCTGGCTGGATGTGCTTCGCCCACTGCGGATATCGTTCCCATGGTGAAGCCGCAGTTTGAGGTGGGCCGGGGCCAGGTCGGCACCGGCGGGGTGGTGCACGACCCCGGCCTGCGCGCCGATGCCGTGCTGGCCGTGGCGCGCCGCGCCGGCGAGCTGGGCTGGCATGCCGCCGGCGTCACCGCCAGCCCGCTGCCCGGCCCGTCGGGGAATGTCGAATACTTCCTCCTGCTTCGCGGGCAGCCGGGATTGGCGGATGACGAGTTGGTGGCGGCGGTGCGCCGCGCGGTAGACGAGGGTCCGCAGTGACGTCGGGGACCGAGCAGCGCACCGTGCTGATGGTGGTGCACACCGGCCGCGAGGAAGCCACCGAGACGGCGGCCCGCGTGCAGAAGGTGTTGGGCGCCAACGACATCGGGCTTCGCGTGTTGTCCGCCGAGGCGGTCGACCGCGGCTCGCTGCATGTGGCCCCCGACGACATCCGGGCGATGGGCGTCGAGATCGAGGTGGTGGACGCGGATCCGCAGGCGGCCGACGGGTGCGAGCTGGTGCTGGTGCTCGGCGGGGACGGCACGTTCCTGCGCGCGGCCGAACTGGCCCGCAACGCCGGGATCCCGGTCCTGGGCGTCAACCTGGGTCGGATCGGCTTCCTGGCCGAGGCCGAGGCGGAGGCCATCGACCGGGTGCTGGACCACGTGGTCGCCAAGGACTACCGGGTCGAGGACCGCCTGACGCTGGACGTGCTGGTGCGCACGGGCGGGCGCGAGATCGCGCACGGCTGGGCGCTCAACGAGGTCAGCCTGGAAAAGGGCCCGCGGCTGGGCGTGCTGGGCGTGGTCGTCGAGATCGACGGGCGGCCGGTCTCGGCGTTCGGGTGCGACGGGGTGCTGGTGTCGACGCCCACCGGGTCCACCGCCTACGCGTTCTCCGCGGGCGGCCCGGTGTTGTGGCCGGACCTCGAGGCAATCCTGGTGGTGCCCAACAACGCTCACGCGCTGTTCGGCCGGCCGATGGTCACCAGCCCCGACGCCACCATCGCCATCGAGATCGAGGCGGACGGTCACGACGCGCTGGTGTTCTGCGACGGCCGCCGCGAGATGCTGATCCCGGCCGGTAGCCGGATCGAGGTAAGGCGTTGCGACACACCGGTGAAATGGGCGCGCCTGGACAGCGCGCCGTTCACCGACCGGTTGGTGCGCAAATTCCGGTTGCCGGTCACCGGGTGGCGTGGGAAGTAGATGCTGACCGAAATCCGGATCGAGTCGCTGGGCGCCATCAGCGCAGCGGTCGGGGAGTTCGACCGCGGCCTGACCGTACTGACCGGCGAAACCGGCACCGGCAAGACGATGGTGGTGACCGGGCTGCACCTGCTCGGCGGCGCCCGCGCCGACGCCACCCGCGTTCGGTCCGGCGCCGACCGTGCGGTCGTCGAAGGCCGTTTCACCACAACCGATCTCGAGGACGCCGCGGTCGCCCTGCTGGACGGGATGCTGGACGCCTCGGGCGCCGAACGCGACGAGGACGGCAGCGTGATCGCGCTGCGCTCGGTCAGCCGCGACGGGCCGTCGCGGGCGTACCTCGGCGGTCGCAGCGTGCCCGCCAAGTCGCTGGGCGACTTCACCGCGGAGCTGCTCACGCTGCACGGGCAGAACGACCAGCTGCGGCTGATGCGGCCCGAGGAGCAACGCGGCGCGCTGGACCGCTTCGCCAAGGCGGCCCCCGCGCTCGAGCGCTACCGCAAACTGCGCGACGCCTGGCTCACCGCGCGGCACGACCTCATCGACCGCCGCAACCGCATGCGCGAGCTGGCGCTGGAATCCGACCGGCTGACATTCGCGCTCAACGAGATTGACACCGTCGACCCGCAACCGGGCGAGGACGACGCCCTGGTCGCCGACATCGTCCGGCTCTCCGAGCTGGACACCCTGCGCGAGGCCGCGGTCACCGCGCACGCGGCACTGAGCGGCGCGGCCGACGACGCCGGCGCCGACGGGCACAGCGCCGCGGACTGCCTGGGGCGCGCCCGGGCCGCCCTCGAGTCGACCGACGACGCGAAGCTGCGCTCGCTGGCCGGGCAGGTCGGCGAGGCGCTCACCGTCGTCGCCGACGCGGCCGGCGAACTGAGCGCCTACCTGGACGAGCTGCCGGTCGACGCCAGCGCGCTGGAAGCCAAGCTGGCCCGGCAGGCCGAGCTGCGCACGCTGACCCGCAAGTACGCCGCGGACGTCGACGGCGTGTTGCGGTGGGCCCGGGAGTCGCGGGAACGCCTGGCCCAGCTCGACGTCTCCGAGGAGGGCCTGCAGGCTCTCGCGACCCGGGTCGACGAGCTGGCACGCGAATTGGCCGAAGCCGCAATCGATCTCAGCGGCATCCGGCGCAAGGCCGCCAAGCGGCTCGCCAAGGAGGTCACCGCCGAGCTGTCCGGGCTGGCGATGGCCGACGCCCAGTTCGGCATCGACGTGAGCAACGACGTCGCCGCCGACACGGACGACCCCGCCGCGCTCGCGCTCCCGTCGGGCGACCTGGCCCGCGCGGGCGCCGACGGCGTCGATCAGGTCGAGTTCGGTTTCGCCGCGCACCGCGGGATGGATCAGCTTCCCCTGGCCAAGAGCGCCTCCGGCGGCGAGCTGTCCCGGGTGATGCTGGCGCTGGAGGTGGTGCTGGCCGCCTCGGCCGCGGGAACCACCATGGTGTTCGACGAGGTCGACGCCGGCGTCGGCGGCCGGGCCGCGGTGCAGATCGGGCGGCGCCTGGCGCGGCTGGCCCGCACCCACCAGGTCATCGTGGTCACGCACCTGCCTCAGGTCGCGGCGTACGCCGACGTGCATCTGGTGGTGCACAGCGCCGGGCCCAAGGGGACCAGCGTGGTGCGGCGGGTCACCGGCGACGAGCGGGTCGCCGAACTGGCGCGGATGCTGGCCGGGCTGGGCGAGTCCGACAGCGGCCGGGCGCACGCCCGCGAACTGCTCGATGCGGCTCAGAAGGACGAGATTTAACGCCCAGGAGCCTTCTCCGCCGGCGCGAGCGTGCGTGTTTGCACAGCGACACGCCGCTGAAGCCGTGCAACTGTGCACCCTCGCGCGATCAACCCGTTAGCGGCTTGTGACTAATGGGACTCTAGTCAACTTCTGGGGCTGATGTTACGGCGCGCCTCCACGCCTCCTCCACGCATCACCGACAGAATCGCCCCCATGAAGATGTCAGGCCTGCTTACCCGTAACACCGCCCGACCCGGCCTCGTCGGCACCGCCCGGGTGGACCGGAACATCGACCGATTGCTGCGCAGGGTGTGCCCCGGCGACATCGTGGTGCTCGACGTCCTGGATCTGGACCGCATCACGGCGGACGCCTTGGTGGAGGCCGATATCGCCGCGGTCGTCAACGCCTCGCCCTCGGTGTCCGGCCGCTACCCGAACATGGGGCCGGAGGTGCTGGTCAACAACGGGGTCACCCTGATCGACGAGACCGGACCCGACATCTTCAAGAAGGTCAAGGACGGCGCCAAGATCCGTCTGCACGAGGGCGGGGTGTACTCGGGCGACCGGCGGCTGGTCCGCGGCACCGAGCGCACCGACCACGACATCGCCGACCTGATGCGCGAGGCCAAGAGCGGCCTGTCCGCGCATCTGGAGGCGTTCGCAGGCAACACGATCGAGTTCATCAAGAGCGAGAGCCCCCTGCTCATCGACGGCATCGGGATCCCCGACATCGACGTCGACCTGCGCCGGCGGCACGTGGTGATCGTCGCCGACGAACCCAGCGCCGAGGAGGACCTCAAGTCCCTCAAGCCGTTCATCAAGGAGTACCAGCCGGTGCTCTTCGGTGTGGGCAGCGGCGCGGATGTGTTGCGCAAGGCCGGGTATCGGCCGCAGGTGATCGTCGGCGACCCCGACCAGATCAGTGCCGACGCCCTCAAGTGCGGCGCGCAGGTGGTGCTGCCCGCCGACGCCGACGGCCACGCGCCCGGCCTGGAGCGCATCCAGGACCTCGGTGTCGGGGCGATGACGTTCCCGGCCGCGGGTTCGGCGATCGACCTGGCCCTGCTGCTGGCCGATCACCACGGGGCCGCGCTGCTGGTGACCGCCGGCCACACCGCCAACATCGAGACCTTCTTCGACCGGACCCGCGCGCACAGCAACCCCTCGACCTTCCTGACCCGGCTTCGGGTGGGGGAGAAGGTGGTGGACGCCAAGGCCGTGGCAACCCTGTACCGCAATCACATCTCGGCGGGCGCCATCGCGCTGCTGGCGCTGACGATGCTGATCGCCGTCATCGTCGCCCTGTGGGTGTCGCGCACCGACGGCGTGGTGGTGCACTGGGTCACCGACTACTGGAACCACTTCTCCCTCTGGGTTCAGCACCTGGTGAGCTAGGGCCGGAAATGATCTCGCTCCGCCAACACGCGTTATCGCTGGCTGCCGTCTTCCTGGCCCTGGCCGTGGGAGTCGTGCTCGGCTCCGGCTTCCTGTCCGACACCCTGCTGTCCAGCCTGCGTGACGAGAAGCGGGATCTGCACACCCAGATCAACGGGCTCAACGACCAGAAGAACGTGCTGAACGAAAAGCTCAGCGCGGCAAACAATTTCGACACCCAGCTGGGCGGCCGGATGGTGCACGACGCGCTCGCCGGCAAGTCGGTCGTGGTGTTCCGCACCCCGGACGCCAACGACGACGACGTCGCCTCGGTCTCGAAGATCATCGGCCAGGCCGGCGGCGCGGTGACCGGAACCGTGTCGTTGACAAGCGAGTTCGTCGAGGCCAATTCGGCGGAGAAGCTGCAGACCGTGGTGAACTCGTCGATCCTGCCCGCCGGTCAGCAGTTGAGCACCAAGCTCGTCGACCAGGGCTCGCAGGCCGGCGACCTGATGGGTATCGCGCTGCTGATCAACACCAATCCGGCGGTCCCGCCCGTCGACGAACCGCAGCGCGACACCGTGCTGGCGGCGTTGCGGGAAACGGGATTCATCACCTATCAGCCCAGCGACCACCTGGGCGCGGCGAACGCCGCGCTGATCGTCACCGGCGGCTCGCTGCCCCAGGACGCCGGCAACCGGGGCGTCAGCGTCGCCCGGTTCGCCGCCGCGATGGCGCCGCACGGCTCGGGCACCCTGCTGGCCGGCCGGGACGGCTCGGCGACCGGCGGGGCCGCCGTCGCCGTGACGCGCGCCGACGCTCCGATGAATTCCGCGGTCAGCACCGTCGACGACGTCGACACCGCGCCCGGCCGGATCACCGCCGTGCTGGGCCTGCACGACCTGATCAACGGCGGGCACCCGGGCCAGTACGGCACCGGTCACGGCGCCACGTCGATCACGGTGCCCCAGTAGCGGGCGTGTTCGCCGCGACACGTCGGTCGTGGATGTTAGGGTGGGTTTCCGTGGGTCGGCAGGCCCAACTAGTTATTCGCTAGCAATATTCGACGCCCTGCCCGTCTTCACGGAGGTCGCCTGTGCGAAAGCACCCGCAATCCGCAACCAAGCACCTCTTCGTCAGCGGGGGCGTGGCGTCCTCGTTGGGTAAGGGTCTCACCGCCAGCAGCCTCGGTCAGTTACTGACGGCCCGCGGGTTGTACGTGACGATGCAAAAGCTCGACCCGTACCTCAACGTCGATCCGGGCACGATGAACCCGTTCCAGCACGGCGAGGTGTTTGTCACCGAGGACGGCGCCGAAACCGATCTCGATGTCGGCCACTACGAGCGGTTCCTGGATCGCGACCTGTCCGGATCGGCGAATGTCACGACGGGACAAGTGTATTCGACCGTCATCGCCAAGGAACGGCGCGGCGAATACCTTGGCGACACCGTGCAGGTGATCCCGCACATCACCGACGAGATCAAGAGCCGGATCCTGGCGATGGCCCAGCCCGACGCCGAGGGCAACCGCCCCGACGTGGTCATCACCGAAATCGGCGGCACCGTGGGCGATATCGAGTCGCAGCCGTTCCTGGAGGCGGCGCGCCAGGTACGTCACGACCTGGGCCGGGAGAACGTCTTCTTCCTGCACGTGTCGCTGGTGCCCTACCTGGCGCCCTCGGGCGAGCTCAAGACCAAGCCCACCCAGCACTCGGTGGCGGCGCTGCGCAGCATCGGTATCACCCCGGACGCGCTGATTCTGCGCTGCGACCGCGACGTCCCCGAAGCGCTGAAGAACAAGATCGCGTTGATGTGTGACGTCGACATCGACGGCGTCATCTCCACGCCCGACGCGCCGTCGATCTATGACATCCCGAAGCGACTGCACCGCGAGGAGCTCGACGCGTACGTGGTGCGCCGGCTCAACCTGCCGTTCCGCGACGTCGACTGGACCGAGTGGGACGACCTGCTGCGCCGGGTGCACGAGCCGCACGAGACCGTGCGAATCGCGTTGGTGGGCAAGTACGTTGAGCTCTCCGACGCCTACCTGTCGGTCACCGAGGCGCTGCGCGCCGGCGGCTTCAAGCACCACGCCAAGGTGGAGATGCAATGGGTGGCCTCCGACGGGTGCGAGACCGCGGCGGGCGCGGCGGCGGCGCTGGGTGACGTGCACGGCATCCTGATCCCGGGCGGCTTCGGCATCCGCGGGATCGAGGGCAAGATCGGCGCCATCCGGTACGCCCGGTCGCGCGGGCTGCCGGTCCTGGGCCTGTGCCTGGGGCTGCAGTGCATCGTGATCGAGGCGGCGCGCTCGGCGGGGCTGGACGGGGCCAATTCGGCCGAATTCGACCCCGCCACACCGGATCCCGTCATCTCCACGATGGCCGACCAGGTCGACGCGGTGGCGGGCCAGGCCGATCTGGGCGGTACCATGCGCCTGGGCGCGTATCCCGCGGTGCTGCAGCCGGATTCGATCGTGGCCCAGGCGTACGGGACGACCCAGGTCTCCGAGCGGCACCGGCACCGCTATGAGGTCAACAACGCCTACCGGGACAAGATCGCCGAGAGCGGCCTGCGGTTCTCCGGGACCTCGCCCGACGGGCATCTGGTGGAATTCGTCGAATACCCGCCCGAGGTGCACCCGTTCGTCGTCGGGACCCAGGCTCACCCCGAACTCAAGAGCCGGCCCACCCGCCCGCATCCGTTGTTCGTCGCGTTCGTCGGGGCGGCCCTGGACTACCAGTCGGGCGAGCTGCTGCCGGTGGAGATCCCCGAGCACGCCTCCAACGGCAACCAGCAGCAGCGGGACAGCGTCGGCCAGTCGCTACCTGAGCCCGCCACCCGTGGCTGAGCACGAATTCGAGACGGCGTCATCCGAAACGCTGTACACGGGCAAGATTTTCGCGTTGCGCAGCGACGAGGTCCGAATGCCGGGCGGCACCACCGCCGTTCGTGAAGTCGTCGAACACTACGGGGCGGTTGCCGTCGTGGCGCTCAACTCCGACAACAACATCGCGATGGTCTACCAATACCGCCACGCGTTCGGCCGCCGGTTGTGGGAGCTTCCGGCCGGGCTGCTCGACGTGGCGGGGGAGCCGCCACAGCGGACGGCGGCCCGGGAGCTCCAAGAGGAAGCGGGATTGAAGGCCGACGACTGGCGGGTGCTCGTCGACCTCGATTCCACTCCCGGATTCAGCGACGAATCGGTGCGGGTGTACCTGGCCACCGGCTTGACCGAGGTGGAGCGCCCGCAGGCGCATCACGAGGAAGCCGACATGACGATGCGCTGGTATCCGCTCGAGGAGGCCACCGAGATGGTGCTTCGCGGCGAGATCGTCAACGCCATTGCGGTGGCGGGCATTCTGGCTGCCCAGGTCGTCACTACCCGACTCATGCCGACCCGCCCCGCGGACAGCCCCTGGCCCGACAAGCCGACGGCGTTCGCCGCGCGAAAGGCCGCGCGATGACGACGGCGGCCCTGGACACCCAGCTGCAGGGCTACCTCGACCACCTCACGATCGAGCGGGGCGTCGCCGCGAACACGCTCAGTTCCTATCGGCGGGACCTGCGCCGCTACACGAAGCACCTGTCGGACCGGGGAATCCACGACCTGGCCAAGGTGGGCGAGGACGACGTGAGCGAGTTCCTGGTGGCGCTGCGGCGCGGCGATCCCGACTCGGGGACGGCGGCGCTGTCCGCGGTGTCGGCGGCGCGGGCCCTGATCGCAGTGCGCGGCCTGCACCGGTTCGCCGCCGCCGAGGGGCTCGCCGAACTCGACGTGGCGCGCGCGGTCCGCCCGCCGACCCCGGGCCGGCGGCTCCCCAAGAGCCTGACCATCGACCAGGTGCTGGCGCTGCTGGAGGGCGCAGGCGGCGACGGCGCGTCCGACGGCCCGCTCACGCTGCGCAACCGGGCGCTGCTGGAACTCCTGTACTCCACCGGGGCGCGGATCTCCGAGGCCGTCGGCCTCGACGTCGACGACGTCGACACCAAGGCCCGGTCGGTGTTGCTGCGCGGCAAGGGCGGCAAGCAGCGGCTGGTGCCGATCGGGCGCCCCGCCGTGCAGGCCCTCGATGCCTATCTGGTGCGCGGGCGCCCCGACCTGGCCCGCCGCGGCCGCGGGACACCGGCCATCTTTCTCAACGTGCGCGGCGGGCGACTGTCGCGGCAAAGCGCGTGGCAGGTGCTGCAGGACGCCGCCGAACGCGCCGGCATCACGTCCGGCGTCTCACCGCACATGCTGCGGCATTCGTTCGCGACCCACCTGCTCGAGGGCGGCGCCGACGTGCGCGTGGTGCAGGAGTTGCTGGGGCACGCCTCGGTGACGACGACGCAGATCTACACGATGGTCACCGTGCACGCGCTGCGCGAGGTGTGGGCGGGCGCCCACCCGCGCGCGCAGTAGTTGGCGCGAGCAGACACAAAATCGCGTGCTTTCGACCCGGAATGGGCGATTTTGCGTCTGCTCGGCGGGAGAATTCAGCCCAGGTACTCGGATTCCAGCACCAGATCGGAGACCAGCGACTGGTATTCCAGGTGCGCCTTGTGCTCGACGGTGTTCCACTGCTTGCCCTGCTGCTGGCGCATGTACTCGCGATACTTCGGCGCGCCCGGCACCCGGACGTTGTCGGCGACCACGATCGCGCCCGGGCGCAGCCAACCGCGGGCCATGATGCTGCGCAGGTCGTCGAGATAGGCGTCCTTGTCGTGGTCCAGGAACGTGAAGTCGAGGCCGCCGGGCGCGAAGCCGTGCTCGTCGGCCAGCGCGTCCAGGGTGCGCCCGCCGTCGCCGATGGTGCCCACGACGCACGTCACCCGCTCGGCGACGCCGGCGTGGGCCCAGATCCGCCGCGCGTTGGCGGCGTTGGCCTCGGCGAGTTCGACGGAGTACACGTGCGCGCTCGGGGCGGCCCTGGCGATGCGCAATGCGCCGTATCCGACGTAGGTGCCCAACTCCAGCGCCACCGCCGGGTCGGAGCGGCGGACGGCCGCGTCGAGAATTTGCCCCTTTTCGTCGCCGACGTTGATCAGCATCGACTTCTCGTAGGCGAACTTGTCGATGGTGGCCAGCACGTCGTCGATGTCGCCGGCCCTGGCGTTGCGCAGGACGTAGTCCACGGCCGCGGCCTCGCGGCCGTCGCCGATCTGACCCGTCGTGGTGATGTTGCGCGCCCCGGTCGCCATCCGCCAGACCGACCATCGCAGCAGGGGAATCCGTCGCTTGAGGTCCATGCCGCCACAGTAGTGCGGGCGGCGAGATTGCCACCAAGGTCGTCGGGGCGCCGGAATCGCAACCACCACGGCAATCTCGGCGCGCACCGGCGCCGCTCGACCCGTTCCAGTGATGCTGGTGTGACTGCTGTTGCAGATGACCGCCGTTACGCCCGCTACCTGCGCAAATCCGGCGAAATTGGCTGCTGAATTGCCTGCGGGTCGCCCGGCTTCCGCGCGCGAACCCGTTAGACTTTCGGTCGATGTTCACCTCCCGAACACCCCCGCCATGATGACTGAGCAGCCGGACAGCGGCGTCGAGCTCGGTCTGACCGGGCGGCCGCCGCGGGCGATCCCGGAACCGCAGCCGCGCACCTCGCACGGCCCGGCGAAGGTCGTCGCGATGTGCAACCAGAAGGGCGGCGTCGGGAAGACCACGTCGACGATCAACCTGGGCGCCGCGCTCGCCGAATACGGCCGGCGGGTGCTGCTGGTGGACATGGACCCGCAGGGAGCGCTGTCCGCGGGCCTGGGCGTCCCGCACTACGAGCTGGAGAAGACGATTCACAACGTGCTCGTCGAGCCGCGGGTGTCGATCGACGACGTGCTGCTGCAGACCCGGGTCAAGCACATGGACCTGGTGCCCAGCAACATCGACCTGTCGGCCGCCGAGATCCAGCTGGTCAACGAGGTCGGCCGCGAGCAGACCCTGGGGCGGGCGCTGCACCCGGTGCTGGACCGCTACGACTACGTCCTGATCGACTGCCAGCCGTCGCTGGGCTTGCTCACCGTGAACGGGCTGGCGTGCGCGGACGGCGTCGTGATTCCCACCGAGTGCGAGTTCTTCTCGCTGCGCGGGCTGGCGCTGCTGACCGACACCGTCGACAAGGTGCGCGACCGGCTCAACCCGAAGCTGGAGATCAGCGGGATCCTGCTCACCCGGTACGACCCGCGCACCGTCAACTCGCGCGAGGTGATGGCGCGGGTGGTGGAGCGCTTCGGCGACCTGGTGTTCGACACCGTCATCACCCGCACGGTCCGATTCCCGGAGACCAGCGTGGCCGGCGAGCCGATCACCACCTGGGCTCCGCGGTCCACGGGCGCCGTCGCCTACCGCGCCTTGGCCCGCGAGTTCATCGACCGATTCGGCGCGTGACGGCCAGCGCGAACGGTGAGGCGCCACCCAACAACGGCTTTCAAGTCCGCCTGACCAATTTCGAGGGGCCGTTCGATCTGCTCTTGCAGCTGATCTTCGCCCACCGCCTCGACGTCACCGAGGTGGCGCTGCACCAGGTGACCGACGACTTCATCGCCTACACCCGTGAGATCGGCTCCCAGCTGGACCTCGAGGAGACCACCGCGTTCCTGGTGGTCGCCGCGACCCTGCTCGACCTAAAGGCCGCCCGGCTGTTGCCGGCCGGGCAGGTCGACGACCAGGAGGATCTGGCGCTGCTGGAGGTGCGCGACCTGCTGTTCGCCCGGCTGCTGCAGTACCGCGCGTTCAAGCACGTCGCCGAGATGTTCGCCGAGCTGGAGGCCACCGCGCTGCGCAGCTACCCGCGCGCCGTGTCGCTGGAGGACCGGTTCACCGAACTGCTGCCCGAGGTGATGCTGGGCGTCGACGCCGAACGCTTCGCGCAGATCGCCGCGATCGCGTTCAGCCCGCGCCCCGTGCCGACGGTGTCCATCGGGCACCTGCACGAGGTGGCGGTGTCGGTGCCCGAGCAGGCCAAGAAGCTGCTGGCTTTCCTGCAGTCGCGCGGCACCGGCCAATGGGCGACGTTCTCCGAGCTGGTCGCCGACTGCGAGGCGCCGATGGAGGTCGTCGGGCGCTTCCTGGCGCTGCTCGAGCTGTATCGGAGCCGGGCGGTAGCATTCGACCAGTCGGAGCCGCTGGGCGTGCTCCAGATTTCATGGACCGGGGAACGTCCGGCCAGCGAAGCCTTGGTAGAAGTGCGGGACGAATGATGAGCGAATCTGAGCCCGACGTCGACTTGGACGTCGGTATCCCGGACATCGCCGAAGCCGCGCCGATGGAGCCCGAGGAACTCGCTTCCGTGCTGGAGGCGCTGCTGCTGGTGGTCGACACCCCGGTCACCGCCGAGGCGCTCGGCGCGGCCACGCAGCAACCCGTATACCGGGTCGCCGCCCGGCTGCAGCAGATGGCCGAGGAACTCACCGAACGGGACAGCGGCATCGACCTGCGGCAGAACAGCGAGGGCTGGCGGATGTACACCCGCGCCCGGTACGCGCCGTACGTGGAGAAGCTGCTGCTGGACGGCGCGCGGTCCAAGCTCACCCGGGCCGCGCTGGAGACCCTGGCCGTGGTGGCCTATCGCCAGCCGGTGACCCGCGCGCGGGTCAGCGCGGTCCGCGGCGTCAACGTGGACGCCGTCATGCGCACCCTGCTGGCGCGCGGCCTGATCACCGAGGCCGGGGTCGACGACGACACCGGCGCGGTCACGTTCGCCACCACCGACCTGTTCCTGGAGCGGTTGGGCCTGACGTCGCTCGCCGACCTGCCCGACATCGCTCCGCTGCTGCCGGACGTCGACACGATCGAGGACCTGAGCGAATCCCTGGACAGCGAGCCACGTTTCATCAAACTCGCCGGCGGTCAGGCGCCCGACCAGGCGCTGACGTTCGACGTGGACCAGGATTGATGGTCGAGACCGAAGGGATCCGCCTGCAGAAGGTGTTGTCTCAGGCCGGAATTGCGTCGCGGCGGGCCGCCGAGAAGATGATCATCGACGGCCGCGTCGAGGTCGATGGGCGGGTGGTGACCGAACTCGGCACCCGGGTGGACCCGGACGCCTCGGTGATCAAGGTCGACGGCGCCAGGGTGGTCCTCGACGAGTCGCTGGTCTATTTCGCGCTGAACAAGCCTCGGGGCATGCACTCCACCATGTCGGACGACCGCGGCCGCCCGTGCATCGGCGACCTGGTGGAACGCCGGGTGCGCGGCAACAAGAACCTCTTCCACGTCGGCCGGCTGGACGCCGACACCGAGGGGCTGATCCTGCTGACCAACGACGGCGAGCTGGCGCACCGGTTGATGCACCCCTCGCACGAGGTGCCCAAGACGTACCTGGCGACCGTGACCGGGACGGTGCCGCGCGGCGTGGGCAAGACACTGAAGGCGGGAATCGAATTGGATGACGGCCCCGCGCGCGTCGACGATTTCGCGGTGATGGACGCCATTCCGGGCAAGACGCTGGTGCGGGTGGTGTTGCACGAGGGCCGAAACCGCATCGTGCGCCGGCTGCTGGGCGCCGCCGGGTTCCCGGTGGAGGCGCTGGTGCGCACCGACATCGGGCCGTTGTCGTTGGGCAAGCAACGCCCCGGCAGCATCCGGGCCTTGAGCCATGGCGAGATCGGCCAGCTGTACAAGGCGGTCGGGTTGTGAGCTCAGATGTGGTGGTGGCCATCGACGGGCCCGCGGGCACCGGAAAGTCTTCGGTGTCAAAGCAATTAGCGCGCGCGTTGCGGGCCCGCTATCTGGACACCGGCGGGATGTACCGGATGGTGACCCTCGCGGTGCTGCGTGCCGGTATCGATCCCGCCGACGCCGATGCGGTGGCGCGGGTCGCGGACACCGTGCGGATGTCGGTGGACTACCAGCCCGATGGTGATGTGTTTTTTCTTGGGGGAGAGGATGTCTCGGCCGAGATCCGCGGTGACCGGGTCACCGGCGCGGTGTCGGCGGTGTCGTCGGTCCCCGCCGTGCGGACCCGGCTGGTGGCGTTGCAGCGTGAAATGGCCGGCGGCCCCGGCTGCGTCGTGGTCGAGGGCAGGGACATCGGGACCGTCGTCCTGCCCGACGCGCCGGTGAAGATCTTCCTGACCGCGTCGGCCGAAACCCGCGCGCGGCGGCGCAACGACCAGAACGTCGCGGCCGGGTTGGCCGACGACTACGACGCGGTGCTCGCCGATGTGCGCCGCCGCGACCATCTGGATTCCACCCGCGCGGTGTCGCCGCTGCGCGCCGCCCCGGATGCCGTGGTCGTCGACACCAGCGAGATGACCGAGGCGCAGGTGATCGATCACCTGCTGGAGCTGGTCAAGCAGCGAAGCGGGGCGGTCCGATGACCCAGGACGGCACCTGGACCGACGAAAGCGATTGGGAGTCGGTCGAATCCGAGCTCGAGGAGCAGGCCGAGGCGGGCCCCGCCCCCGTCGTGGCGGTGGTCGGACGGCCCAACGTCGGCAAGTCGACCCTGGTGAACCGGATCCTGGGCCGGCGCGAGGCGGTGGTGCAGGACATCCCGGGCGTGACCCGCGACCGGGTGTCCTACGACGCGCTGTGGACCGGCCGCCGGTTCGTCGTGCAGGACACCGGCGGCTGGGAGCCCGATGCCAAGGGCCTGCAGCAGCTGGTGGCCGAGCAGGCGTCGGTGGCGATGCGCACCGCCGACGCGGTGATCCTGGTGGTCGACGCGACCGTCGGCGCAACGGCGGCCGACGAGGCGGCCGCCCGGATCCTGTTGCGCTCGGGCAAGCCAGTCTTTTTGGCCGCCAACAAGGTTGACAGCGAAAAGGGTGAGGCGGACGCGGCGGCGCTGTGGTCGCTGGGGCTCGGCGAGCCGCACGCCATCAGCGCGATCCACGGCCGCGGGGTCGCCGACCTGCTCGACGAGGTGCTGGCCGCACTGCCGGAGGTGTCCGAGGCGGCGCCCGCGCCGGGCGGCCCGCGCCGGGTGGCGCTGGTCGGCAAGCCCAATGTGGGCAAGAGCTCGCTGCTGAACAAGCTGGCGGGCGATCAGCGGTCGGTGGTGCACGATGTCGCGGGGACCACGGTCGACCCGGTGGACTCGCTGATCGAATTGGGCGGCAAGGTATGGCGGTTCGTCGACACCGCGGGCCTGCGGCGCAAGGTGGGCCAGGCCAGCGGTCACGAGTTCTACGCCTCGGTGCGCACCCACTCGGCCATCGACTCGGCCGAGGTGGTGGTCGTGCTGATCGACGCCTCGGAGCCGCTGACCGAACAGGACCAGCGGGTGCTGTCCATGGTGATCGAGGCCGGCCGTGCGTTGGTGCTGGCGTTCAACAAGTGGGACCTGGTGGACGAGGACCGGCGCGAGCTATTGGAGCGTGAGATCGACCGCGAGCTGGTGCAGCTGCGGTGGGCGCAACGGGTCAACATCTCGGCCCGGACGGGCCGCGCGGTGCAGAAGCTGGTGCCCGCGATGGAGACGGCGTTGGCCTCGTGGGACATGCGCATCCCGACGGGCCCGCTGAATTCGTGGCTCAAGGAGGTGGTGGCGGCGACGCCGCCGCCGGTGCGCGGGGGCAAGCAGCCGCGCATCCTGTTCGCCACCCAGGCCACCGCCCGCCCGCCGACGTTCGTGCTGTTCACCACCGGCTTCCTGGAGGCCGGGTACCGGCGCTTCCTGGAGCGGCGGCTGCGCGAGACGTTCGGGTTCGAGGGCTCGCCCATCCGGATCAACGTGCGGGTGCGCGAAAAGCGGGGGACCAAGCGGCGCTGAGCGGGTCTCTCCCGGGCCAATCGGCGATTCGCGAAAGTGATAGCGCCCGCGATATCACTCTGCGCAAAATCCCGCGATACGGAATCTGAAAGCTACATCACAGGAGAAGTCCGTTGACTTCGACCCTGGATGCTGCCTACGTTTCTTGTCTAACGGGCGATTCAACCCGTATCGCGGGAATTGGAGGCATGGTGAACATCGCACAGGAAGCGCCCACCGCCGCGCGCTTCAGCGTCGAGGACAAGTCGCTTTTGATCACCGGCGCCACCGGCGCTTTGGGCAGCGTCGCGGCCCGGGCGCTCTCCGAAGCCGGCGCCCGGCTGACGCTGGCCGGTGGCAACGCCGCGGGCCTCGACGCACTCGGCATCGACGACGCCGCGGTGGTCGCGCGCCGGCCCGACACCCCGGCCGACGCCCGGGCCATGGTGGAGGCGGCGGTCGCCCGGCACGGGCGCCTCGACGGGGTGCTCGTCGCCTCGGGCATGAACCACGTCGCCCCCATCACCGAGATGGCGGTCGAGGACTTCGACAAGGTGATCGACGCCAACGCGCGGGGCGCCTGGCTGGTCTGCCAGGCGGCCGGACGGGTCCTGCTCGAGCAGGGGAGCGGCGGCAGCGTCGTGCTCGTTTCGTCGGTGCGCGGATCCCTGGGGCACGCCGCGGGCTACAGCGCCTACTGCCCGTCGAAGGGCGCCACCGACCTGCTGGCCAAGAGTTTGGCCGCCGAGTGGGGTCCGGCCGGCATCCGGGTGAACGCGCTCGCCCCAACGGTTTTCCGCTCGGAGCTTACGGAGTGGATGTACGCCGACGACGAGAAGGGCCGCGCGACCCGCGAGGCGATGTTCGCGCGAATCCCGTTGCGCCGCTTCGCCGAACCGGAGGACTTCGTCGGGGCACTGATCTATCTGCTGAGCGACGCGTCCAGTTTCTACACCGGCCAGGTGATGTACCTGGACGGCGGATACACGGCGTGCTGAAAGGAACCGACATGAGCATCACGTGGCCGCTCGGCGAGGCCGAATCGAAGCTGGAGTTCTACGACCTGTCCCACCCGTGGGGTCACGGCGTGCCGGCCTGGCCGTACTTCGAGGACGTCAAGATCGATCGTCTGCACAACATGGCCAAAAGCCGGGTGCTGACCCAAAAGATCACCACCGTAATGCATTCCGGCACCCACATCGATGCGCCCGCGCACGTCGTGGAGGGCACGCCCTTCCTGCACGAGATCCCGCTGAGCGCCTTCTTCGGCACCGGGGTCGTGGTGTCGATTCCCAAGGAGAAGTGGGGCGTGGTGACCGCCGACGACCTGGAGAGAGCCACGCCCGAAATCCGGCCCGGCGACATCGTCGTCGTCAACACCGGCTGGCATCACAAGTATGCCGACAGCGCGGAGTACTACGCCGACTCCCCGGGTTTCTACAAGGAGGCCGGCGAGTGGTTCGCTGCCAAGGGCGTCAAGGCCGTCGGCACCGACACCCAGGCGCTCGACCACCCGATGGCGACCTCGATCGCGCCACACGGACCCGCCGAACACACCGGCGGGCTATTGCCCTGGGCGGTAAGGGAATACGAGGAGCAAACCGGCCGCCGGGTGCTCGACGACTTCCCGGAATGGGAGCCGTGCCACCGCGCGATCCTGTCGAAGGGCATCTACGGCTTCGAGAACGTCGGCGGCGACCTGGACCAGGTCACCGGCAAGCGCGTCACCTTCGCGGCGTTCCCGTGGCGCTGGGTCGGCGGCGACGGCTGCATCGTGCGGCTGGTGGCGATCGTCGACCCCACCGGCAGCTACCGCATCGAGACGGGCCGGGCGGCGTGAGTTCCGACGGGGCCGGGATTCAGGTCATCGCCCGCGCGGCGGAGATGCTGCGGCTGCTGCAGGCGCACCCGGGTGGGCTCAGCCAGGCCGAGATCGGCGACCGGCTGGGCATGGCGCGTTCCACGGTCAGCCGGATCCTCAACGCGCTCGACGACGAGGGCCTGGTCGCCGCGCGCGGGGGCCGCGGCGGGTATCGGCTGGGGCCGGAGATCGCGCGGATGGCCGGCACCGTGCGCCTGGGCGTCGTAATGGACGTACACCCGTTCATGGAGGAGCTGTCGCGCGAGCTTGGGGAGACCGTCGACCTGTCGATCCTCGACGGGGACCGCGCGACCTTTGTGGACCAGGTGGTCTCGCCCCACCGATTGCGGGCGATCAGCGCGGTGGGTGAGTCGTTTCCGTTGCACTGCTGCGCCAACGGCAAGGCCATGCTGGCCGGCCTGCCGCCCGAGCACCTGCCGAGCCGACTGGCCCGGCTGACCCCTAACACCATCAGCGGCCCCGCGGCGCTGCGCAAGGAGCTCGAGCGGGTGCGGACCGAGGGCGTCGCGTACGACCGCGAGGAGCAGACCGAGGGCGTCTGCGCGGTGGGCGCGCTGCTCAAGGGCGCGACGGCGGACACGGTCGCGGTCAGTGTGCCCGTGCCGGCGCAGCGCTTCTACGGCCGCGAAGCCGAGCTCGCCGCGGCCCTGTTGGCCTGGGTCGAGAGGGTGGACGCCGCGCTGGGGAAGGTCGATTAGGAAGGTGGCCGGTCGGCTGCGGTAGGCTTTCGACCTGCTGCCGGTGATCCGGCGGCTCCGGGCTGTGGCGCAGTTTGGTAGCGCACTTGACTGGGGGTCAAGTGGTCGCAGGTTCAAATCCTGTCAGCCCGACCACATCAATACTTTGCCCGAAGCGTGGCTAGCAGAAACGTATGGCTGCATGCCCGGCCAAAAGATTAGCCACCGTACCGGGCCACGCGAGTTTCAGAACCCGGTGTGCCTAGCCATAAGACAGCAGATCAGGCGGCGGTGGACTGCATCCGGCGTTTTTGCTTAAGCATGGCTTTTGCGACGAGCATCGACAACGCGGGCGAGAACCGCTCCAGGTACCAGAATGCCTTCCACCACGTCGGCAACACAATGATCGCGTCTCCACGCAACACGGCACGAAGGGCGCGCTCGGCGAACCGTTCGGGTTTTGAAGTTTCTAGAAAGCGTTGTATTGGTCCCGGTGCCATCCCCCGATGTCTGTCCGTTAGCACCATCGGAGTCGAGACCATGCCAGGACAAAGCACCGATACCTGCACGCCGTGGCGCTCGGCCTCGATGCGCAACGACTTGGAGATCCCGACAATGGCGTGCTTGGTGGCGGCGTAGCTGGCCGGCACTGCGCCGGTGGCGAGACCGGCGATCGAGGCTGTGTTCACGATGTGGCCGGAGTGCTGCCCGATCATGATCGGATAGACCGCCTGGATGCCGTGCACCACGCCGCGCAGGTTCACATCGAACACGTCGTTCCAGTCATCGAGCGTGTACGAGTCGACCTCACGGTCAACCAAAATGCCTGCGTTGTTAAACAGGTAGTCGATCCGCCCGGACTGCCCTACCGCCTCGGCGACGGCACGCTCAAACGATGGGTAGCAGCGCACATCCAGCTCAATCGCGTGCGCCTTTGTGCCACCCCCGCTGAGGCGTTGCGCCAGATCCTGCGCGGGGCCGATCTGACGATCGGCGATCCAGACCTCGGCGCCCCCATCGACCAAGTTGGTCGCCAACGCGGCGCCAATGCCGGACGCCCCGCCGGTAACGAATGCAACCTTGCCCGACACGGTCGATGCCATTGGCGAAAGATGATCGCTCGCCCTTGCAGGGTAATTGCCAGCCTGTCGGTCAGATAGTGGCACCGTCGGCGGCCTCTCGTCCGAAGTTCACGATTCAGCGCACCTGTCCGGGTCGATGTGCTCATCCGATGATGCGTGCCGTTCGTGGACCGGCAAGGACGTCATCCGTGGATAGAGGATCGCTGGACCGAGCCATCGCGCAACAAAGCGGCGCAGTGCGCTTCCGTCGCGCTGCCGCTTTCCGGGATCGGTCAGGAGCGAATGCACTGTGCGCAAGGTCATTTCGGCAAGCTCATTGAGCGCGGTGGCGTCGAAACCGTGAAGCTGCCAATCGACGTCGAGGCGGTGGAAGGCCGACAAGCAGAAAATGATCGCTGTATCGGAGGTGAGCGAGGTGGCAGCTTCGCCCCCGGGTGGCCGGGTAAGTAGCTTCTCCAACTGCGGATCGCCGGTAAGGTTCTCCACTGCGAACGAGATGATTTCGACGATCGCAGTGACCGGGTCGTTGAGGCCGCTGACGTGGTCTACAACTTGGTCGATGAAACCGTTGACCGCACGCATCGCGCTGGCGATGAGCAGCGCGTCGGCGTTGGGAAAGTACCGGTATACCGTCTGACGAGTGACTCCGAGCCTTCGGGCGACGTCGGCAAGCCGTATCGCCGATCCGTGTTCAGCGATCACCTCGTCTACCGCATCCAGAATGCGGGCGATTGCCTCCTCGTCCGAGGCGGGTGTGACACCCGCCCAGCCGCGACTACGCATCCGCTGCCACAAGCATTTCGCTGTCGAACTCGATCTCAAGTGTCGTGGGGCCGGTCATACCGAGCAGGGATTTCCACGGCGCCGGAGCGGTCCGATGGGGTGCGGTGAGACGTCGGGTGAGGACTATAAGTGCTTCCGCCAATTCCCGGCGTGCGAGGTTCGCCCCCAGACAGTAGTGCGCGCCACCACCGAAAGTCAGAATCGCGGGCAGGTCCTTACGCGCGATGTCGAACCGATCCGCATTCTCATAAATCGCCGGATCACGGTTGGCGGCAAAGGTGTTTACGACGACCAAGGTGCCCGCCGGGAACGTGTAACCACCGAACTCGGCATCCTCGGTGGCGGCTCGCACTGCGATACAGACCGCGGGCGAGTGCCGCATGCTCTCCTCAACGGCCTGCATCGCAAGCTCTGGTTGCTCACCGAGCTTCGCCCATTGATCCGGATGCTCGCACAGCACCTGCACCGAAGCGGCCAGTTGGTTTCGCGTCGTGTCCGTCCCCGCCATCAAGAAGCCAGCCACCAGCATGCGCAGCTCATCCAGATTGAGCCTGTCGCCCTCGCTTTCGGCGCGTATGAGCTCAGACAACAGATCATCAGTCAGATGCCTCCGGCGTGTGGCGACCATGTCATCCACGTAGGCGTCCAGTTCGCTCCACGACCGCATGATCGCGGCTTCATCGAAGGTGACGTCGGGCTGAAAGTTGAAAGCCTTGAAGATCTGGTCGGTCCACTGTGCGAAAAGATGCCAGTCTTCCCGAGGCGCACCGATCAGCGCACACATGATCGGGGTGGGATAGGGCCGCGCGATGTCGGTCACCACGTCGCAACGACCGGCCTCTACCACTTGATCGATCAGCTCGTTCACCACCTCATGGATGGTGTCCTGAAGGCGTGAGGTCGAGCGGGGAGTGAACGCCCTGGACACCAGCTTGCGTAAGCGAGTATGTGGCGGACCGTCGAGACCGAGAAGGCTGCTCATCATCTTGTCGTAGAGCGGACCTGAGGTGACGCCCTGCGCTGCCAGTGTGAGTCCGGGTGGCAACCGAAACTTGCTGTCGCGCAGGATATCCCTTGCCAAATCGTAAGTCAGTATTTCCGGACCGAGCGGGCCAATGGCGATGGGCGCACGCGATTGCGCAATTCGCACGTCTTCGAGGATGTCCTGCGGAGTGGCGGTGAAGTCGTAGCTGAACGTGGGCAGGCCAGCTTCGAAGACGTTGGCAGCGGCGCTACTTACGTTCATCGCGATATCTCACATTCCATTGATGCCCCGACGGGCCAAGGCGCGGACAATTGCGCCTAAAGTGCATGACCATGACGCTGAGCTCGTCAACGCACAACGGTATCCTCGCAGTTCAGCGTACCTGCTGACTGCCATGGTCATACGGATTGTCGCCTGACGTCCGCGTCGCTGCGAGGGCAGTAGTTCCTCGAGACCCTCGGTGCGGTCCGTCTCGCGCCAGACTGCCCGACGCCCACTTTCGCATCAGTCTCAAAGCGGTCGCGGCTACGTCGAGCGGAGCCGCCCTCCCGGCCGGGTCGGCGCGACGAGGGCCGCGGCAGGAGCGCGCCGTGGCGGCACGACGGCGCAGCGATTCAGCTGCCTCCGCCTCGGTGCGGGCATCGAAAGACCAGCGACCAATCGAGCGTCGTCCGACGCGAGTCGCGAACGCACCTCGGCGTGCAGGGCGCCCGTACCGCCATTCGGTCAATTGACCGTGAATTTCCGTGCTTATTCGTAGCTGTGCTTGGAAACGTTAATCCGTTGTGGGGCGCGGCGACGGCCCCGCCCTCTCCTTGGCGTCCGGCCGAACGGTCGTTTAGGCAATACTTGCGGTGATTGAGATTGATGGTGGTACGAGGAAGCCGCCCTCAAGTTTGTGTAGCTGCAACTTCCCGGCACCCGCGGTAAGCTGCCAGGAGGCGGCTACCGGGTCAACTCTTGTGAGTTAAGACTCCTCTGGTGTCAGGCAAACGGCCTGCCACATTTAAGAGCCCCGGTGGCCCCCTACATCCCTAATCTCAGTGCTGATTGCATTCTTCGAACTTCTGGCGCCGCAAGAGCATCCAGAGGTCCTCAGGCTCAAGAATTTCGGGAATGAGGTCGTCAAGTGTGCGGTTGAAGGGCAACGCGAATGCCTCTTTGAGACGGTGTATGTGGGCCCAGTTACCGCGTGGTTTCCAGTAGAAACCGTGCGCAAACCCAAGAAAGCCGCCATTTAGGTTGTCAAGCTTGACATCGCGGATCCAGGCGCCGAAGTTCGGTCGCAACGGCCCCCCTATGGGATCGCCGCCGAGAACCCCATGTAGCGGAAAATAATGGTTGGTCCAGCGCACGAGTGCGAAGAGCCCAGCATGGTGAGGCACTTGAACCGACCTCTGCCGACCACGGCCCATCGGGTCGGGGTAGGCGTGGGTGAAAGTGAACTGCTGACGGGTCAGGTTAGGCACCGGTGATGCCACCGTCTCCGTTTGTGGCGGACAGGTGGGGAATGATCGGTCATCAACCAACTCTTTGAATCGCGTGCGCTTGTCCAGATTCAGTAACAACGTGGCGCTCGTGAGGGGCGAACCCGCCGTGACCAAGTCGGACACAAGCCACTCGAAACCATTCCGCCTGTACTCGCGCCAGGCTGCATACTGGCGGTCTGCGATTTCCTTATCGCACGGCTCTGGGTCCTGCTTGTCTCGTGGATTCAACAAGTTTTCAACATGGACTAGATCCTTGCTTTTCATGCTGGTTTTGTATGTATTTCGGCGGTTACGCCGGATCCAGGCGAGGCTCAATATGTCGTAAGCGATGACGCTGCCAAGGCTGTGACCGAACACAATGATTCGGGAGTACTCACCCTTGTCGTGAAGCGCGTCCAGTAGCTCTACTCCGGCCTGGCGGATCTCTCGTCTGCGTGCGACGTTGTCGGGCAGCGGTTCGAGGTAGCGTGCAGCGTCGCCAAGAAAACCAAGCAGAAACCGCTTCTGGAAAAGCCGCAACAGTGCCCATCCAAGGCCGGGCAGTATCGCGAGGATTGCTGCTGTTGCCGCTCCTATCTGCGCTGCGTCTTTAGTGGTAGCTGCGTGGGAGCCGCTTGAGTGAGGTGGTTGTCCGGTCTTAGTGAATAGGTACCATGCCACCGCTCCGGCCACGATCGCTAATACCAGAAGACGCGCGCCCCAGAAGTGCTTTCGAAGCGGACTCGGAATGTCATCGTTCCGCGCAAACAGCAAACGCAGCAACCAGCCATAGACCTGACCGAGTTTTGTGTCACGGATGAGGTGCGCCCAATAGAGTTCGTATACGTCAGTTGTCGGCACTCCAGCGTTAGTGTCAGGGGTGATCCGCATCATACGAAGCTCGAACAAAGATGACGTGTAGTCGGGCTTGAGAAATCTCCGCTGGTGGCCGGTAGTCGGGAACACGCCTTCAACGAAGCTGCGCAGAGTCTGACCGGGAAGCTGCTCGCCGATCCCGTGGACGACGACGATGGCTTGCCGGGTCCTTTCTTGGAGACGTGACGCGTCCGAGAAGATTCGGTCCAAAGTGCTGAGGCGGTCTCGGAGCCACCTCAACGCTCGGCTGCGTTCCCAATCGTCAGCAAAGCCAGTTTCCTTAATCCGAATGTACGATCCACCATCCGGGCGCGGCGTCACGCGTAGGACAACATCAATCGGAGTATCAAACTCGTCATCTACCTCGTCTAGGTCATAAACGAACGGGTACCAGCGAGCGCGGAGTTCGTACACCTCTCCACGCCACCTATCCGAAATTTTCTGGCACTTTCCGAACAGGATGGGCGCTGCGTAAGGGACGACCGCACGCGGCGGGAAATCGGTTGCCAAACTCACTCGCAGAGACGACGCGTGGGGATTCGGTGACGCGTTTGTCTCATTTGTCTCCAAGGTGGACATATCGATTCATCGTTCCACCGAGAGAAGGTTCATATCACCCATTCGACAAAGAACGATGATTCGTCGGCTCTCGCCTACATCCCACCCCTGAGGCTCCGCTCGGCGGCGGTCGATCACCGCAGCGATCTGATTGGTGACAGTCGGTTGCCAATGAAACACATTGTGTCCGACGCAGTTACGATCCCGATGTCGCGGTTGAATCGAGATGGAAAGCGGCCGAGCGTATCGGCCATCGTCTTGATGTCGTCCTCGCCTTCCACGCTGCGGCGACCTTGACCACGCGACTGATTATTCCCCCAGTTCAACACCTTTTACTGCCACAATTTCGACCACGAAGACCTCGGAATGATGGCGCCCGTCCACGGCTGACGCCGTCGCGCGATGGCCGGATCAAGATGAACCCCTCTGGTAATACAGAAACGCCGAACTACACATACGACGCGTCTGGCCGGAGGCAGAGGCGCGCAGGCGGGAGTGATACGAAGGAGTCGTTTCGTCGACCCGCTCGAAAGATCATTCGGTTGCCGCGTGGATGATGGCAACTGTGGGGACAAAACCGTGCGCGGCGTTGATGGGTGAGCGTGCCGCTTAAGCGCGTCGACGAACTCAAGCCCGGCGACCGGATCCGGATGAAGATCGGGCACGCCACCGTCGTCGCCACCGAACCGCTGGGCGATGACCAGACTCTGCTCACGTTCCTCTATGGGACGAAGAGGCCCGCGGACAATGCCGTCACCGTGGACGTCCTCGACGATGACGAGTGGGGCTGGTAAATGAGGCGGCTACTGCGTGGCCACGAACGAGAAACTCCCGGTGGAGATCAGGTCCGGGTCGACGACGCAGCGGGTGCCGTCGACGTTCGGCTGTCCCGACGCCACCTTGGCCGCCGCCGCGGCACCGGCGGCATTGCGGGTGGGACCCCAGCCCCCGACCAAGCCGTGACCGTTGTCGGAGAGGGCCACACAGCCGCCGCGGCCTTCGGCGAGAACGTGGCAATCGGTTGCGCCGTGCTTCTCGGCGCAATGGCTGACCGCGTACGACTCGACGTCAGCCAGGCTGGCGTGACTGCCGCCGACGGTGACATCGACGGCGTGGGTGGAGTCCGACCCCGCGATCACGATGAAGCCGCCCTGGGCCTGTGCCGGCGCGGCCAGTCCGACGGCACAAACAGCAAGGATCACCGCGGGAACAAGAGGCTTGAACACATGCTTCCTTTCACATCGTGTTCCGGCAGAAGGCGTGCCGTACTCCTACGGTGCGGGTTCGACGGCGGGTGTGCGTCGTCATTAACAAGGCCTTGACACGGACGTAGCAAATCTTCACAGTGACCGGTCGGCGACCGCTGAGGCGCGAGGCGGCGCCGGCAGGCGACCGTTCCGCTGATGCTTTGCTGTGGCAACATTCCACGCCGTAAATGCGGAGAAGGTCGGGCGAACGCCCTAGGCGCCAAGGATGATGACGTCATGGACGCTGAACTGGGAGGCTGGCTGGCCGCCGGCGAATACTTCGACTACCTGGGCTTCAACATCTTCTACCGCGTCGAGGGCAGCGGACCCCCGCTGCTGCTGATCCACGGGTATCCGTTCAATTCCTTTGACTGGGCATCGATCTGGCCGAAACTCACGCAACG
The DNA here is from genome assembly GCF_001666785.1 of Mycobacterium sp. E3305. NCBI lineage: Bacteria > Bacillati > Actinomycetota > Actinomycetes > Mycobacteriales > Mycobacteriaceae > Mycobacterium > Mycobacterium sp. E3305. Next base: position 32,723 of record NZ_LZJA01000076.1, read on the forward strand.
GTTCACCGTCATCGCGCCCGACATGATCGGCATGGGGTTTTCCGAGAAGCCGGTGGCCTACCAATACGCGGTGACCGACCATGCCGACATGCATGAGGCTTTGCTGGCGCACCTCAACGTCGGCAACGCGCACATCCTGGCCCATGACATCGGCGATTCGGTGGGCCAGGAGATGCTGGCTCGGCACGAGTTCGGTCAGCAAAGCTACGGCGCGCTGCGCATCGATTCGATCACGTGGCTCAACGGTGGAATGTTCATCGAGGCCTACACGCCCAGGACGGCGCAGAAGCTGATGTCCGGCACCCCGTTGGGCGACGTCTTGAGTCGCGTCCAGAACAGTCCCGTGTCCCGTCGGCTGCTGGAACCGACGCTGCGCGAGATGTTCGGTCCGAACACCAAGCCGACCCGGCACATGATGGAGGTGTTCAACCAGATCCTGGACTACAACGACGGCCGCCGCGTCCTGCACAAGGTCGGCCGGTTCATCAACGATCGCTACACCCACCGCAACCGCTGGGTGCGCGCCATGCGGCAGACCGCGGTTCCGATGCGGTTGATCGACGGGCCGATCGACCCCAACTCCGGGGCCCACATGGCGCGCCGCTACGCCGAGGTCATTCCCGAACCCGACGTGGTGATGCTCGCCGACGACATCGGGCACTGGCCACAGATCGAGGCGCCCGACGCGGTGGTGACGCACTTCCTCGCCCACGTCGACCGCGTCGCCGCCGGCTGAGCCAGAAGCGGTGGGCTAGCCGTGATGCGGCGGTCGCTCGTCGCGGAGCCGGCCCTCGTCCGACGCCGCGCGCATCTGCTCCTCGTCACCGAACCTCTCCAGATCCTCGGGCGTGACGCGCGCCCGCGGGGGCTTCGGCGAGGCCGGCGGCCGGGTTGGGGGTTCGGTGGGCACGAGGCGATTATCCGCGCCCCGGCCGACTACTGGAAAGCCGGGAGAATGGTGCCCGAATCCCGAATCTCCCAGATGCTGGCTTTGGTGATGCCGTCGAAGTTGATCTTGTTCAGCGTTGCCCGCGAATACGTGAGGTCGATCGCGACGTGCGTCGCGGTGTTGCCGTACGGGTCGGTCATCGGGAAGGTGCCCTGCACGTTCACCGCGGACGCGTCGGGATAGGTCGCCCTGGCGTATCTGAGGATGTCGATAGTGTCCGTCCGGGCGCCGTCCTTGATCATCTGCTCGGTGTAGTTGTCGCGGATGGCAAATCGCGCGTCGACCACGTCGCCGTCCGGGCCCGGGGTGGTGGTGAAGGTGACGCCATCGGGCTTCTTGGGACCGGCCGGTGTCGACGGCGCGGCCGCGGTCGATTCCGGCGGTCCCGCCGCGGCCGAACTGCTCGGAGGGGGCGATTGACCGTCCTTCTTCGGGTCGAAAACCCAGCTCTTGCCGACGATGACGAGGAGGACCAGGGCGCCCAGCGCCGCCAGGGCCAGGGCCGCCGTCCCGCCGGGGGAGTCCTTCTTCGGCGGTTCGGTGGAGAACGCCCACTCGGTGGTCCAGTTGGTGCCGTCGAAATACCGTTGCAGCCCGTGGCCCACCCCCGCGGGATCGGGATACCAGCCCGGCGCCGACTTAGGCGGGGGCGGCGCCTGTTCAGGTGGCATCTATCCATTTTCGTCGTGACGGGGGCATCTCGGCTACCGGCAGTCCTGACCTTTGGAAACGGGTCCGTTTCCTAAGCTGTCATGCTCGCACGCTTTCAGTCCTCGCGGTCGGGCTCGGTGAGTTCCGGCGCATTCTCACGGGTCGCCATCCCGCCCTCGCGGCCGTGATCCGCCGGACCCGGGGGGTCACCGTTCGGCCCGTCGTCGTCCTTCTTCGAATGCTTGCCCATCGCAACTCCCTTCGTCGACCGAAGGACTACCCGCGCCGCGCACCGTCGACGCGACGTGAACCCGAGATGGCCCGGGCGTGACGGTTCGGCGTGACGTCCGACGTTCGACGCGTCGGTGTGCCCGGTTCGGGCTATGAATCTAGGAGTGAGCAGCCACGTGAACCTGACCCAGCAGGAAAGTTCCTTGATCGGCGAGAGTCACCCCGAGGCCCTGACGCGCATGGACGAGCAGTCGCTGAAGGACTTGCAGAGCCGCCTCAGGCAAGCGCGGGAGAAGAACTTCAGCTTGTTGCGGCGGCAGGGTGCGGCCCGGGTGGAGGCCGAAGGCGCCCGCGGCGCGGTCCAGCCGGCCAGCGAGAAGCGCGGCGAAAAGGTGGAGATCTTCGACGCGGCGCTGGCCCGGGTGAGCGAGCGGCTGGGTTCCATAGCTGACGCCGGGCAGCCGGACAGCTAGACCGCAGCGGCCAAGTAGGCGACCAGCGGGCGAAAATTCATGGTTTAGAAGTGGCATGCGTTGGGCACACAGCGCCATGATTGCGCGTCGCTTTTCCCGCTTCCTCGGTTGTGCGGTGGTCGGGGTGTCAAGCGCTGGCGCTTCGGTCCTTGCTTCCGCGATCCCGGTCGCCTCCGCCGGGCCGTGTCCGGACGTCCAGGTGGTGTTCGCCCGCGGTACCGACGACCCTCCGGGTCTTGGGCCGACCGGACAGGCATTCGTCGATTCCGTGCGCCCGCGCCTCGGCGCCAATTCGCTCGACGTGTATCCCGTCGACTACCCCGCCACCCATGACTGGACAAGCGCGGGGGAGGCGGGCGTCAGGGACGCGGGCGCCCACGTCGTCTCGATGGCCCGCGACTGCCCCAACACCAAGATGGTGCTCAGCGGCTATTCCCAGGGGGCCGCCGTGATGGGCTTCGTGACGTCGGCCGCGGTACCGGCCGGGATCGATCCGGCGAGCGTACCCAAACCGATGGACCCCGAGGTGGCCAACCACATCTCCTCGGTCGTGCTGTTCGCATTGCCCAGCGACAAGGCGATGAGCTTCTTCGGCGAGCCACCGGTCGTCATCGGCCCGCTCTATCAGGCCAAAACCATCCAGGTATGCGCTCCGGGGGACCCGATCTGCTCCGAGGGAATGAATTTCGCCGCGCACGACACGTACTCGACCAACACGGCGATGATTGACCAGGGTGCCGCGTTTGCGGCCGGTCGCCTTGGCGAAGGCCCCCGCGGTCCGGTGGGTGTAAGTCCCGGCGCGCCGACGACCGCCGTCGCGTTCCCGGGCCCCGCCCGTTGACTCGGGCTCGGGTCACGTGAGCCAAATCGAATATCAAGGCGCACAACCGCTTCCGCGTCCAAGTCGGATCGAGCGGCGGTGGGTTCGGACCGGCGCGAGCATAATCGGGTGGTGGACTCACACCGCGACGTCGTAGCGCAATTTCGCCGGCTCCATCAAGAGGGGTGTTTCGTCATCCCGAATCCGTGGGACGCCGGCTCCGCGATCGCGCTCGCCCGGCTCGGCTTCCCGGCGCTGGCCACGACGAGCGCCGGCCTGTGCTTCGCGCGCGGTCTGCCGGACACGGTGACCGCCCTCTCCGTCGACGACGCACTGGACAACATCGCCGAAATCGTGGCCGCGGTCAGCGTTCCCGTCAACGCGGACTTCCAGGCCGGTTACGCCACCGACGCCGGGGAGCTCGCCGACAATGTGGCGCGCTGCGTGGCCACCGGCGTGGCCGGGCTCTCCATCGAGGACGGCACGGGCAGCGACCGGGCGCCGCTCTTCGGACTGGCCGAGGCCACCGATCGCGTTCGCGCCGCGCGTTCGGCGATCGACGACTCGGGCGCCGACGTCATGTTGGCCGGCCGCGCGGAGTGCTTCCTCTACGGCCACCCCGATCCGCTCGCCGAGGCCATCAGGCGGCTGCAGGCCTACGCCGAGGCGGGAGCCGAGGTGCTCTTCGCACCCGGCATTCGTAAGAAAGAGGACATCGCGGCCCTCGTCGACGCGGTGCGGCCGTATCCGGTCAACGTTCTGGTGTCGTCCGACACGGGGTCGACCGTGACCGATCTCGCGCAGCTAGGGGTGCGACGGATCAGCGTGGGCTCGGCCTTCAGCCGGGTCGCGTGGGGTGCGTTCCTGGCCGCCGCGCGAAAGCTGATCGAGGACGGGTCCTTTGGGGGACTGGCAGGAGCCAGCGGCTTCGACGAGCTCAATGGGCTGTTCACGGAACGTTCGAGCTAGGACACCTTCCGGAGATCGGCGAGGGAATTCTTCAGCCCACCGTCCAGCCGGATCTGCACCGCCGCCACCGCGACCATCACCGCGGCGGTCACCAGGTGCACGACGCCGTCGGTGACGTTGTTGGGGAAGGTGAAGACGAAGGCGACCTGGTGCGAAAAGAAGGCCCAAATGCCCGGCAGCGCACCGGCTATCGCGGCGATCAACAGATAGAGCACGGCCCACGACTTGCGCATCGCGAACACCAGACCCGGGGCGAACAGGGCGAGGCCGGCGACGGCGTGCCAGCCGTTGTAATCCATGCCGAGCAGTTGAACGGTCGGCGCCGTTGGCCCCGTGGCGAAGCTGGGATTGATGACGAGGCCGGCCACCGCCTGGACGACATGGAAAGCGCAGATGATCAGCAGCCCGATCTGGGCGAAACTCCACCTCACATTGCACCTCCTTGTGCACGGTGGGATAGCCCGAATACTACGCGCGGTAGTAGACCGTGACAACGGGTGCGGGCGCGATCGCTACGAAGTGCTGTTCCGTTCGATCCATTGGGTCATCGCGTCTTCGAGCGCGGTCGCGACCTCCACGCCGGCCGCGTCGGCGGCCTGCTCGAACCGCTCGACCAGCTCGGTGTGGATTGAGGCGCCCAACTTGGTGCGCGGCGGTTTCGGCTTCGGCGGCAGGTCTACGGGCACATGTCGCGCGACGGAGGCGTCGATGATTTCGCGAAGCGCGGGTATCTCGTCGAGCGCTTTGGTGAGTTCGTCGCGTTCGATGCGCAAGACCTCCGCCGGCCCCATCGTCGTCACGGTCGCGGAACGCAGTTTGCCCCGGTGCAGCGCCGATTCGCCGATCACCTCACCCGGCCCGAGCACGGCGATGCGGTCCCGGCCCGCGTAGACGCCCACCTCTCCGCTGAGCAGGATGTAGCAGGAGTCCGAGGGCGTCTGCTCGTGAATCAGCGGCAACGGGGCCGACGTCGAAGTGCGGTGAGCCACCCGGGCGAGGCGCTGCAGTTCGGCATCCGAGAACTTCTCGAAGGTGGCGTACTGGCGTAGCCGACGAGCGTCTTCCAGATATTGCTTCTCGTCGGCCTTCATAGCGAACTCCTGACGTGCGATGTGACGCTACATCGAGGAGCGTAACGCGGATGGGCGGCGTAACTCTAGATCCGGCCCCCGCCGGAAGACGTCGCAGTCAGTTCCGCCCGGGAAGCCTCATCACCGCACGCACCACAGGAACCAGCGACTTCTGCCACAGCGTGCTCGGAATGCCAAGGGGCGGATCGAGATTGAACACGCGGGCGGTTGCGATCGTCTGCGATTCGGTGTACTTCAGCAGTCCCTCGGGACCGTGCCGCCGGCCCACCCCGGACTGGCCCATCCCGCCCATCGGCGCGCTGAGGCTGCCCCAGGCGAACGCGTAACCCTCGTTGACGTTCACGGTCCCCGAGCGCAGCCGGGCGGCGATCTGCTGGCCCTCCGCGGAGGAGCCGGCGAACACGCTGGCGTTGAGCCCGTACTCGGTGTCGTTGGCCTTCTCGACCGCCTCGTCGACGTCGGCGACCGGGTAGATCGACACCACCGGCCCGAACGTCTCGTTGGCCGCGCACTCCATCTCGGGCGTTACGTCGGTGAGCACCGTCGGCTCGTAGAACAGCGGCCCGATGTCGGGTCGGGCTTTGCCGCCGGCAACCACCTTGGCGCCCTTGGCCTTTGCGTCGTCCACGTGGTCCGTCACGGTGTCCAGCTGCCCCCCGGAGATCAAGCTGCCCATGTCCACCGAGAAGTCATAGGCGGTCCCCAGCTTCATGCTCCGCACCGCGGCGCCGAACTTGCCGACGAATTCGTCGGCGATGTCCTTCTCGACATAGATCCGTTCGATGGAGATGCACAGCTGGCCCGCGTTGGAAAAGCATGCCCGGGTGGCCGCCTTGGCGGCCTTGTCGAGGTTGGCGCCCCGCGTGACGATCATCGCGTTCTTGCCCCCGAGCTCGGCGGAGAAGCCGATCAGCCGGCGGCCCGCGTGCTCGGCGAGTTGCCTGCCGGTGGCGGTTGAGCCGGTGAACATCAAGTAGTCGCAGTTGTCGATGATCGCCGTGCCGACCACCGAACCCGGCCCGGGGACGATCGCGTAGAGCGCGCGCGGCAGGCCGGCCTGATAGAGCAGCTCGGCGCAGGCCAGCGCGCAATACGGGGTCTGGCTGTCCGGCTTGAGTACCACCGCGTTGCCGGCCAGCAGTGCGGGCACCGAATCCGACGCCGTCAGCGTCATCGGGTAGTTCCACGGCGAAATGACCCCGACGACGCCCTTGGGCTGGTAACAGACCGTGGTCTTGCCGACGCCCGGGAGCAGCGACTGCACCGTGCGCGGCTTGAGCAGGTCGGCGGAGACCCGCACGTAGTAGTTCGCGTTCGCCATCAGGTCGACGATTTCTTCCTGCGCCGCCCAGCGGGCCTTGCCGGCCTCGGCCTGCAGCAGGTCCATCAGGAACTCGCGGTGCTCGACCACCAGGTCGCGATAGCGGCTGATGACGTCGATGCGCTCGGCGACGGGACGCGCCGCCCACTCGATCTGGGCCGCGCGCGCTTCGGCGAACGCCGCCTCGACGTCGTCGGCCGTCCCGATCGGGATCGTGGTCAGGGGTTTACCGGTGAAGACCTCGTCGATCGTCTTCGTCGGGCGCGCGGCGAGATCCTTGATCGCGGCCAGCTGACGCAAGCGGTCGAACACCTCGGCTGACGGTGCGGGCATGTCGTTACCTCCCAATGAGCACGGCGGCCAGGCCACCAGCCTATCCGTCTGGAACGCCGCGGCGGCCGTCACATGCGCCCGTACGCGAGCGCCATGACAAGGAAGAGCGCTGCGAACAGGAGCAACATCATTGCCAACGGGTCGATCAGCTCGAACAGCATGTGATCACAACCGCCCGATGCCGGGCACTAGTTGGTGCTCGCGAGGTAGGCCCCGTACGGCACCGCGTCCAGCAGCGTGACGGTCAGCCCGACGCCGCTGGGCAGTAGGTAGGCGCGCCGCTCACCGGGACGTGCGCCCGCGATCGCGGAGCCGAGCGGGGAATTGGTCGAGTAGACCTCCACGTCGCCGTGCTCGGCGCCGCGGGCACCCAGCAGGAAGGTCTCGATGTCGCCGGTGTCGTCGTAGCGCACCGTCAAAACCATGCCGGGTTCGGCGATTCCGTCGTCGGGGGGATCCTCGCCGACTACGGCGTGGGCCAACAGATCCTGAATCCGTTGCATCCGCAGCCGCCAGGCGCGCCGCACCGCGACGGCGTTCCCATCGGCGTCATCGCCGACCGCGTCGCCGTCGCAGAGTTCGCGCAGGGTGGCCAGTTCTTGCCGCAGCCGCACGTAGGCCTGCGGCGTAAGCCAAGTGGGTTGCACGCTGGTCATGTTCGTTTCCTTTCTCATGCGTCAGCGAGGATCAATGGTCCCCTACGGGACACGTTGCGCGCCTTGGCATTGCGTGATGGGCCGGGGTAGGGAGCCGCGTTGAGCAGCGTCACGAGCCGGCCCGTCTCGTGGGGGATCGCGTAGATGCGTTGCTCGCCGGGGCGAGCGCCGGCGATGCACCGGCCCAGCGGCGACGCCATCGAATACACGTTGATGTCTGCGTCCTCGGCGCCGCGGCGGCCGAGCAGCAGCGTCTCCGTTTCACCGCTGGCGTCGTAGCGAATGGTCAGCACCATGCCCGGGCCCGCGGTCCTTTCGCGCGCGGGGTCGTCACGGACGGCGGCGGTGGCCAACAGGTCTTCGATCTCGCGGATGCGTTCCCGCCGCGCCGCGGGGCGCGCCGCGCGGTCACCGCCGTAATCCATGGCGTCGTCGGGGACTTCGATGCTGCGCTGGGAGCGCAACGCGGCGAGTTCGTCCTGTAATCGGCGGCGCTGCCGCGAAGTGATGTAGGCCGGGGTGAAACGGGTCATCTGTTATTTCCTTCCTCGAGTAGGGGTGTCGTCAGGGGCGGGCCGTCGTGTGGCAGCCGTCCCTGACGACGCGAAGCCCGCGCCGGGCAGGTCTTGATCGGGCCGTGTTGCGCCAGATACGCTGTGCGTCAACCAATCTCCGTTTTCAGGCCTCGACTCTTAACTCCATGGTGACCCATGTTGCGGTCGGGGCGCTTGCCCGGATCGAACAATGCCGGTGTGGGCCATTGTCGAGGGCCGACAACACGCTCGCCGTATCGCCGCCCTCAGCTCACTGCGGGCCGACGAGCCGGTCGAAGTCGTGTTGCCATCTCGCGTAACGGATTCGGTCGAGGGCATAGCGGGCGCCGGCGAAGGAGGCCGCGACGGGCAGGGTCACGGCGAGCCAGATCGCCACGGCGATCGCGACCGCCTCGTCGGCCGGTGACATCTTCGGCCGGGTAACCGGCGCGCCCCGGTCGTCGACCCAAATGTCTATCTGG
>NZ_LZJA01000077.1:0-16865 GCF_001666785.1 Mycobacterium sp. E3305
CACGCCCTTGGCCTGCTCGATTCGGGCGCGGGCGTCGGCCACCGCCGACAGGACCTTGTTGATGTCGGTCTGCAGCGAGTCGGTGACGTCGACGTAGAACCCGGACGTCCCGATCACGGTGCCGTGGTCGTCGAGCATCCGGTCGCCCGCGACGACGACGCACAGGGTGCGGCCCCCGGTGTCGACGATGCGGTGCCGACTGCTGAACGGCTTGCCCCGCATCACGCGGTCCAGGACGGCCGAGGCGCGTTCGCGGTCCTCGGGATGCTTGTGCTTGAGCAGCAGGTCCGTGGTGGGCTCGACCTGCCCGGGCCGGTACCCGTGCATCCGCGCGACCGCGTCCGACCACTCCCAGCGCTGGCCGTCCAGGAAGAACCGGAAGCGACCGACGCGCTGCGGTTCGCCCAGCCCCAGCACCAAGTCGACCGCGCTCAGGTCGTCCTCTGCCACCACGCCGGACATCAGCGCCTCCGACGCGGCCGCCTCCCGGGTGGGCTCCCCGTCGCGCCGGTGAACGGCCTCGTCCTCGAAGTTCACGGTCATCGCGCGTTGCCCTTCAGATCCGTAACTATGTCCCTGGCATATCAATGCCCACTTTTGCGCGGGTCCATGCACGGATCAGGCTTTTCGGTACGGCTCGGCGTCGGCGTGCTTGAAGTCCAGCCCCAGCCCGGGCCGGTGTTGGTCCGGCCGCAGGGCGCCGCCGTCGGGGGGCAGGGCGCCGTCGAAGAACATGTGCTCGATGCGGTGGTGATCGTGGAAGTACTCCAGGTGCCGCAGGTTCGGTACGGCGGCCGCCACGTGGGCGTGCAGGTTGGGGGCGCAGTGCCCGGACACGTCGACGTTGTGGGCGGCGGCGACGGCCGCGGCCCGCAGCCAGTCGGTGATGCCGCCGCAGCGGGTGACGTCGATCTGCAGGCAGTCGACCGCCCCGGCGGCCAGCATGCGGTGGAAGTAGACCAGGTCGTAGCCGTACTCGCCGGCGGTGACGTCCGGGGTCACCTGGTCGCGCACCTCGTGCAGCCCGGCGAGGTCGTCGGAGGAGACGGGTTCTTCGAACCAGGTGACGTCCTGGTCGGCCATCGCGTGGGCGACCCGGATCGCCTGCTTGCGGCGGTAGGCGCCGTTGGCGTCGACATAGAGTTCCACCTCGGGCCCGATCACGCTGCGCGACAGGGCGATCCGATCGAGGTCGCGGCGCTCGTCGGAGCCCCAGGACTCGCCGATCTTGATCTTGACCCGCGGAATCTTCCACTCGTCCACCCAGCGTTCCAGCTGGGCGCGGGTCTGCCGCTCGTCGTAGGTGGTGAAGCCGCCGCTGCCGTAGATCGGCACCGCGTCGTGCGCCATGCCGAGCAGCCGGCAGACCGGTAGCTCGAGCAGCTTGCCCTTGAGGTCCCACAGGGCGGTGTCGATCGCCGAGATGGCGCACGACACCAACCCGGGCCGTCCGTTGTTGCGCATCGCCCTGACCATCGCCTGCCAGCCGCCGGTGATGTCCAGCGCGCTGTGTCCGGTGAGCGTGCCCGCGAGCGCCCCGGTGATCAACGCCGCGCAGGCGCCGTCGGCGTACGTGTAGCCGATCCCGCGCCGCCCGCCGGCCGTGACCGCGGCCAGCACCAGCGTGGTCGACGACCAGGGCAGGGTACCGTCGGCTTCCGGTGCGTCGGTGGGGATTTCGTAGACCTGCGCGGTGACGTCGTCGACGGGCGCGTCGAGCGTCATCGGGTCCACCGGCGGGCCGCGAGCCACGCGCCGAGCCCCGCCGCCCCAAGCGCGCCGGTGCCGCTGGCGACGGGATGCTGCGACGCCCACAGTTGCGGGCTCAACGTGTGGGACTTGTCGTCGAACCCGCCGTGGGCGCCGTGGTCGCTGCCCGGCTCCTGGTCGAGCGGGTGCCACAGGTTGTGCGGCCGCCCCGCGCCGACGCGCTCGTCGGTCTGCTGCGAGTCGTACCCGGTGCGGCCCAGGTAGCGGTCCAGCAGCGGTGCGACGAATTTCTGCGCGAGCAGTGTCACCATCGTGGAATCCCCGACCCAATATTGTTTGCGCCCAGGGTGATCCGCGGCGTAGAGGACACCGCGGGCGGCGACCTCGGGCTGATAGATCGGGGGCACCGGCTGGGGATGGCGCGGCAGCCGGGACAGCACCCAGGAGAACTGGGGGGTGTTGACCGCGGGCATCTGCACGACGGTCACCCGCACCTTCGAGTGCTCGTGCAGCAGCTCGCAGCGCACCGATTCGGTGAACCCGTTGATGGCATGCTTGGCGCCGCAATAGGCGGACTGCAGCGGGATGGACCGTTGGCTGAGCGCGGAGCCGACCTGGACGATGGTGCCGCGGTCCCGCGGCCGCATCTTGTTCAGCGCCGCCATGGTGCCGTGCACGTAGCCGAGGTACGACACCTCGGTCACGCGTCTGAACTCCTCCGCGGTGATCTCGCTGAACGGCGCGAACACGGAGGTGAAGGCGACATTGACCCAGACGTCGATGGGCCCGAATGCGGCCTCGGTCTCGTCGGCGGCGGCGACGACCGCGTCGTGGTCGGCGACGTCGGTCGGGATGGCCAGCGCCTTGCCGCCACCGGCTTCTACGTCGCGCGCGGCGCCGTCCAGCCCGGCGGTGCCGCGGGCGAGCAGGGCCACGTTCGCCCCGCGCCGCCCGAACAATTGGGCGGCGGCCCGCCCGATGCCGGCGCTGGCTCCGGTGATCACGATTGTCTTCGGGGTCGGTGTCATCGCCGAAATCTCCTTTCAGCCGTGATGGACGGCGTCGTCGGCCAGGGTGGACGTGCACTCCAGCATCAGCGCGTGCGCGAAGGCCTGGGGAAGGTTGCCGCGCAGCTGGCGCTGCCGGACGTCGTATTCCTCGCAGAACAATCCCGGGGGTCCGCAGGCGGCGCGGTTGCGCTCGAACCAGCGCATCGCGCAATGGTCATGTCCCAGTTGGTGTTCGGCGAGCGCCATCATGAACCCGCAGAGCAGGAACGCGCCCTCGGCGTCGCCGAGGTCCCGCTCGTCGTGCCGGAAGCGGTAGACGAACCCGTCGTCGCTGAGCTGCTCGCGGACGGCGTCCAGCGTGGCCCTGGTGCGCGGGTCGTCGGCGGGCACGGCCCCGCGCACGGGCGCCAACAGCAGCGACGCGTCGGTGCCGCGCAATCGCGGACTGCGCTGCCAGTAGCCGCCCTGCGGGTGCAGGCTGCCGGCGGCGGTGTCGGCCAGGATCGCGTCGGCCAGCGACGTGCAGGCGGCCACCTCGGGGCCGCCGCCGGCCACCTTGGCGATGGCGCGCAGCCCGGCGACGCATGCCAGGCGGGACTGCGTCCAGTGCTCGTCGTCGATCTCCCAAATGCCCGCATCCGGTTCGCGCCAGCGCTTTTCGATCGCCCCGATGGCGGTCTGCGCGGCGCGCCACCCCTCGGCGTCGAGCCGGCCGGCATTGCCCGCCCGGGCCAGCAGCTGCAGCGCCTCCCCGAAAACGTCGAGCTGGAATTGCTGGTTGACCCAATTGCCCACCTTGTCGGTGCCCCCGGGATAGCCGGGCAGGTCGAGGTCTTCCTCGCCGGGCACGCTGTCGCCGGTCACGGTGTAGGCCGGCCTGAGGTCGGGCCCGTGTTCGAGTAGGCGGGCGCCGACGAATTCGACCGCGCGGTCCAGCAATTCGTTCGCGCCGACCGTCGCCGCAGCGATACCGGCGTAGACCTGGTCGCGGATCCACGCGTAGCGGTAGTCGTAGTTCCGGTTGGTGTGCGCGCGTTCGGGCAGGCTCATGGTCGCGGCGGCGACCATCCCACCGCCGCTGCTGGTCAACCCCCGCAGCACGGCGTAGGAGTGCCGCCCATCGCGCGGGGCGATGGTGCAGTTCAGCTCGGGCATGCTGCGGTGCCACGCGGCTTCGGTTGCTTCCCATGTGATGTCGGGGTCGGGCGGCCGGTCGGGGAGCGCGCGTTCGGAGAGCTCCAGCACGAAGTCGTGCCGACCGCCCTCGTCGACGGTGATCTCGCAGGTGAGGAGCTCCCCGCGGCCGCGCGCCCCCCGCACGGAGCGCACGTCGCAGCCGCCGGCCCAGCGCCATCGCAGCGGTCCCGACTTTCCGCTCCAGACCCCGTCGTCGACGCTCGCCTCGCCGCGGCCGTGGCGGCCGAACGCGGCGCTCGGCTGCAGCACCACCCGCACGCACGCGGTGCCGCGGCAGCCGATCAGGCGGCGCAGCAGCACCACCCGCTCGGGGTCGCCCGGAAAGGCAAGGGCCTCGCGGCATTCCACGATGCCATCGCGGGTGATCCACCGGTTGCGCCAGATCAGGCTGCCCGGCTCGTAATAGCCGCCCCACACGTGCCGCACGTCGGTCGGGGTGATCGCGTACATCCCGCCGCCCCCGATGAGGTTCGAGAACACCGCGTCCGAGTGCCACCGCGGCGCGCACATCCACGCCACGTCGCCTTGCGGCCCGATCAGGGCGCCCCGCTCGCCGTCGGCCAGCAGCGCGTATTCGCGCAACACCCGGGGGGAGTAGGTCGCCTCGACGTCGATCGTGTGGTCAGCCACGGACCCCCGCCTCCGCCGGTCGCCTCGCCACGACGTCGGTGCCGATCTTCCGGGTCGCCATCCGTTCGGCGAGCCGTGAGGCCAGCGCCATGATCGTCAGCGCCGGGTTCGCCGAGCCCTGCGTCGGACACACCGAGCCGTCCGCCAGGAACAGGTTCGGCACGCCCCACACCCGGTGATCGGAGTCCACCACCGAGTTGTCCGGGCGGGTGCCCATCCGGGCGCCGCCGATCAGGTGGGCGAAGCGCTGGATGGTGAGCACGTCCTGGGCGCCTGCGGCCTGCAGGATGTCGCCGATCACCTCGGTGGAGTAGGCCATGTTGGCCTTGTCGTTGTCGCACAACGTGTAATCGAACCGTGCCACCGGGAGGCCGTAGCGGTCCGTCTCTTCGGCGAGGGTGACCCGGTTTTCCGGCAACGGCAACAACTCGTTGAGCACGCCGATGGTCGCCCAGTGGTTGTAGTCGCGCATGTACTCCCGCAACGCGCGGCCCCAATGCCCGTCGGCCAGCACGTGTTCGGCCCATCCGATGGGCAGCGGCGAGACGGTCTGGATGGAGAAGCCGCGGGCGAACCCGCGCGACGCGTCGGTCTCGTAGAACTGCTCCGAGGACACCTCGGGGGGCGGGGCCTTGTACATCCGGATTTCTTCGGGCCACCGGCCCGCCGACTGCGTGGCGCCCTGCACCATCACATAGCGGCCGACCTGGTCGTCGTTGTTGCCCAATCCATTCGGGAAGCGTTCGCTCGCCGAGTTCAGCAGCAGGCGTGGCGTTTCAATGGAATACCCGGCGATCGCGACGGCCTTGGCCCGCTGCAGCCGTTCGGTGCCGCCGGCCTCGTCGTAGTAGACGACCCCGCGGGCAGTGCCGGTCTCGTCGAGCTCGACGCGCGCGGCCATGCAGTTGGCGCGGATCTCCACCGCGTGGGCCAGCGCGTCGGGCAGGTGCGTGACGTACGGGCTGGCCTTGGCGTTGACCTTGCAGCCCTGCAGGCAGTAGCCGCGGTAGATGCAGTGGGGGCGGTTGCCGAAGGTGCCGTTGACGATGCCGACGGGCCCGACCCGCATCTCGATGCCCAGCTGCATCGCGCCCCGCCACAGCTTGGCGGCGGCACCCGAAATGGGGTGTGGCGAGAAGGAGTAACGGTGCGGGTAACCCCACGGCCAGTTCTGTCCGGCCACCGGCAACTCGAGTTCGATGCGCTCGTAGTGGCGGCGGATGTCCTCGTAGCCGATCGGCCAGTCCGCCCCGACCCCGTCGAGGGTGTGGGTGTGAAAGTCGCTGGGATGGAACCGCGGGGTGTAGCCGGCGTAGTGGACCATCGAGCCCCCCACCCCGCGCCCGGAGTTGTTCTTGCCCAACTCGATCGGGTCGTCGCCGCCGATGATGCGCTTCTGCGTCCAGTACAGGGAATGGGAGCCCGCCTCGTCGGACACCCAGTCCTCGTCCGGGTGCCAGAATGGGCCCGCCTCGATGATCACCACCCGCCAGCCGGCGCGCGCCAGCCGTTGCGCCAGCACCGATCCGCCGGCGCCCGCCCCTACGACCACCAGGTCGACCTCGTCGTCGTCGCGGTAGCGCCGCATCGTCTTTTCGCCGGGCAGGTCGCGCGCGTGCACGTCGAGCAGGAACCGTGATTCGTTGTCCTTCGGCCCGATCGCCCCCCTCAGCAGCCCACGGAGCCGGTCGCCCATCACAGCTCACCCCGCTGAACCACGCGGACCGGGTCCTCGTCGGTGGCGCCCGGGGTCTCGAAGGGCTCGCGGGCGGCGGCCGGGCCGGTGGCGCCGCCGAGGCGCATGAACCCTCGCGGGTAGGCCGGTCCGCCGAACCCGATCTCGTTCCACGCCCACGGATGGGAGTAGAAGCCGGACAACACCATTCGCATGCACACCGACCAGGCGCGTTTGACGTTCATGCGCTCCCAGACCCCGCCGTCCAGGGCGCCCTGGGAGAATTGGTCGACGATCTCTTCGCGGGTGTCGGGCTCGGCTTCGGCGAACGACGCCTTGCCGTAGCGGCTGGACGCGGTCTCGTCGAGCCCCCGCAGCACCAGTCGCCAGGCGTCGCGGTCGTCGGGCATGTCGGCGTACTGGTAGCCGTCGAGGCGCCCGTCGGCGAGCTTGGAGTCGACGGATTCGGCCACCGGCACGCGCGGCTCGCGGTCCTGCGCCAGCACCGTGTCGCAGAACGCGCGCAGGCACGGCTCCTCCTCGGCGGTGAAAAACCGCAGCGGCCCGGGCGGCTCCAGCCGCGCCAGCACCACCTTTTTGGTGGCCTCGTCCCAGGTGTCGGTCGTTTCCAGCACGTCGAAATCCGGGTAGCGGCCGATCATTTGGGGTGTGACACCCCGGCGCTGCTTGGGTAGCCACGACGGGTGCGGGGGCTTGCGGTCCGCGCGCAGGTTGGGCAGGTGATCCGGGCGTGAGGTGTCGGCCATCGCGCTCAGCCCCGGAACCGCTCGCGCCGCAGGATCGAGGCCAGCAGCCCCATCGCCCCGACCATGCACATCAGTCCGGGGGCCGCGATCGGCGGGCCCATGGGCACGTTGTACGACGCGTTCTTCCACCCGCCCGGCTTGCGGGCGACCCCCCGCGCGTGCAGATATTCGCCCATCAGGCCGTTGGCGGTGTAGACGCCCGCGGTGATCGGCAGCCAGAGTTTGGCCCAGCGCCGCGAGAACACCCCGCCGATTCCGGCGACGACCACGGGCGGTGTCACCACGATCGGGCTCCACATCCACTTGTTGCCGAAGCTGGCCTTGTAGTGCTCGAAATAGATTTCCGCCGTCGTGACGACGGCCGCGATCGCCGTCAACCCGGACAGCGAGCGTTCGAAGCGACCGTGCGCGACGTTGTACAACGCCCGCTCGGCGAGGTGTTCGGCCTCGCCTGTGCGTCGACCGCCGTTGCCTGACAACAACATTGGGTTCCCTTCCTCGCTCGTTGGTTCATGAATTAGCCGACTGGCTGCGCGCGCGGATCCACGCGGGTATCCGGGACATATTGCGCGGCAAGCTGATCGGGTAGCCGCGCGCGGAGAAAGCATGCCGCCGTTTTGCCCATGCGTCACCTCACTCCTGAAACGAAACACGCTCAGGCGGCCACCGCGAAGAAGGCTCGCGATGACTGCCCAGATCTGGCATGCGCCCAGCTGCGTGTTTCAACCGAGGTGGTCCCGACGGCGCGTCGTGACCGAAGCGCATCCGCTGCGTACCCGATTCCCGTCGGCGTAAACAGTCCGATCGGTGTCGGGTTGACGGCCCATCGCGCCGCCCATCTACTTGTCGGAGGGCTGTCCTATGATCGAACATATGTTCGAGTACGCGCTGGCATCCCGTTCGACGCCGGAATCGGCGGCGTTGCTGGATCGGATGCGTGAGGCGGGGCGTGCGGAGGCACGGGCCGCCGCCGAACGTTTGGTAGCGGTAGGGGACCTGCTGGTGCTGCGCTGCCGCGATTCGGGGGAGCAGGCGGACTGGGCGGCCGACGCGTGGGAGGCGGTCGCCGCGCAGGTCGGTGCGGCGCTGGGATGCAGTGTGGCGATGGCGCACAGCTATCTGCGGTACGCGATGGCGATGCGCGAGCGGCTGCCGCAGGTCGGCAAGGCGTTCCAGGCCGGTGATATCGACTATCGCGCGTTCCAGACGATCGTGTTTCGCACCGATCTGATCACCGATGCCGACGTGTTGGCGCGGGTGGATGCCCGACTTGCGGCGTTGCTGTCACGGCGCCCCTCGCTGACCCGGGGCGGGTTGAGCGCGGCGGTGGATCGGGTGGTGGCGCTGGTGGATGCCGATGCGGTGCGCTGGGCCAGGGAGGCGATCAACGATCGGTTCGTGGACGTGCAAGCCAACGAGTCGGGCATGGGCTGGCTGGCCGGCAGCGTCTTGGGCGCCGACGGACATGCGCTGGACCGGCGGCTCGATGAGCTGGCCCGCAGCGTGTGTGGCGCCGATCCGCGTACCCACCGACAGCGGCGCGCCGACGCGCTGGGGGCGCTCGCCGCCGGGGCGGAGCGGTTGCGGTGCCAATGCGGAACGCCCGAGTGTGCAGCCACCGAGCGCACCCCGAGCGCTGTGGTGATTCACGTCCTAGCCGAGCAGGCCACCGTCGCCGGCCACGGAGCCGCCCCGGGTGTCCTGCCCGGGTTTGAGGGACTCCTGCCCGCCGAGGTGATCGCCGAGCTGGCCGGCTCGGCCAAGCTCGTGCCCCTGGGCGCCCCGGCCGAGGCGGAGCCGCGCCGCACCCCGTCGAGGGGGCTGGCCGATTTCGTGCGGTGCCGGGACCTGACGTGTCGGGCCCCGGGGTGTGACCGCCCGGCCGTCGACTGCGACATCGACCACACGATTCCCTACTCCGAGGGCGGTGCGACGCACCCATCGAACCTCAAATGCCTTTGCCGCCAACATCATTTGCTGAAAACTTTTTGGGGCTGGCGCGACGAGCAATTGGAGGACGGCACCCTGATCTGGCGGCTGCCCGACGGACACACCTATGTCACCACCCCGGGCAGCGCGCTGCTGTTCCCCGGCCTGTGCGCCCCCACCGGCGACGCCCCGGTCCTCCCGGCACCCGAGCGCTGCGGCGAACGCACCGCAATGATGCCGCGTCGCAAGAGAACCCGCGCCCAGAACCGGGCCCACCGCGTCTCCAGCGAGCGCCGGCACAACCGCCAAGCGCGGTTGGCCACCCAATCGACGTCCGCGGGTCCCGCACCCCCCGACGACGAACCCCCGCCGTTTTGATCCGGAGAGCTCAGACGGATTTGGTGACGCCGACGTAGGACAACACGACGTCGGATTCGTCGGTCACCTGGGTCAGGGTCGCGTAGGACCGGATGAACGACTGCCCGACGCAGCCGTCGATCTTGACGTGGAACCCGGTAACGATGACCCGGGGATTGGCGCCCTTGAAGTCTTTCTTGGCCACCGGTACGACGATGACGACGCCGGGCTTGAGCCCCACGGTGACCACGCCGTTCAGCGGTGTGGTGATCAGCGGGACGGCCACTGGCGTGCCGGCTCCCAGGCCCGCGATGCCGAGGCCCGGGCTGACGCCGGCGCTGCCCGCGATGGTGACACCGTTGGAGGTGCTCATATCGATCCCGCAGCCGATCTCGTAACCCACCTCGAGCACCCCGCGAGGCTGTTCGAGCCCGTCCAACGAACCGAAAAACGTTCCGCGGGCGAGGTATTCGCGGGACGAGACCGCGGTGGTCAACGGCGCGATGGGGGTTTGTGACTCGTCCCTGGCTGCAAGGGTCAGCGTCCAGCCTTCGGGCGTCGTGTAGGTAACCGGATCGGACGACGGCACCCGCCCTTCGTCCGGTGCGCCCGCGGTGGCCGCGGCGTTTTCGGCGTCGGGATCGGCGGCCGCCGGTGGCGCCGAGTTCACCGACATGACGACGCACAGCGCGAGAATCGCAGCGCGACGGACGTTGACGGCTACCGGCCACACGACCGATACCGTATGCGCGGCCGGATCCCGGGCCCGAAATTTACCGGCCGACCGGCCGAAGTCGTTTCGCGTTCGTGACCGTTATGGAACATCGGTGCGCAACTCTTACGGTAACCAGTGTTCCGGCGACCACGGAAAGGGTGGCGATGAATTCTCACCCGCGCGCTCTCGGACTGCTGGCGGGGGCGGTGATCCTCCTGGCTCTGACCGGCGGCACCGGCGTGGCGCATGCGGATTCGTCAGACCCGTCGGGGCCGGGCGTGCTCAATCAACTCATCACGTCGACCCCGGCGCTGTCTCCGGATCCCGCCGACGAAGGCGGTCCCACGGCGGGCTCGAACGCCGTCGGAATGTATTGCGAGAACCGATTCGCGCAGTGCCACTAGGCGGTTCGCGATCAGCGGGCCCGCCGATCCGTACTCCGAGGGCGGTCCGACGCATCCGTCGAATCCGAAATGCCCATGCCGTCAACCCTGTCGGACCATCACGTGCTGGAGCCGTGTCGGCCCGCCCCGTCCACGAACCGCATTGCGCCTGACTGCAATTCGGATGCCGAACGCGCCAAACTGTCGAACTCGAAGTCCATGGCCTCGGCCCCGCTTCGTCCCCATTGGTAGAGCGTCGACAGGCGGTCCGAGCGCAGGCATGTTTGCGGCAGCGCCGAGAGTTCGGCTGCCAGCTCCTCTGCTGCCTCACGGGCTGTGCCAGTGGGTACGACGCGATTCGCCAACCCGATAGCCAGCGCCTCGGTCGCGTCGACCGAACGTCCGGTGAGGATCAGATCCATTGCCCGACCGTGTCCGATCAGTCGGGGCAGTCGGACGGTGCCGCCGTCGATGAGAGGCAATCCCCAGCGTCGGCAGAACACTCCGAAGACGGCATCCGCCTCGACTACTCGCAAATCGCACCACACCGCCAGCTCGAGGCCGCCAGCGACGGCATAGCCACTGACAGCGGCAATCACCGGTTTGGACAAGGTCATCCGGCTAGGACCCATCGGACCTGGACCGGTTGGACTCACCGGGTTGAAGTCACCCGTCTCGGCTCCCTTCAAATCCGCGCCAGAGCAGAAATTCCCCTGATCTCCCCACAGCACGGCCACCGACGCGGACTCGTCATTGTCGAACTCCTCGAACGCGGCAAGGAGCGCGGCGGCAGCAGATCCATTGACCGCGTTGCGGGCCTCCGGACGATTCATGATCACGGTGGTGACGGGTCCGTTCTTCTCGACCCGAACACCGCCCTTGCCCTTGGGTTCAGTCGTCGCGCCCACGGCCTCGACGTTATCCGCACCAACCGCTGCGCCGATCGCGATCTGAACCCCCATTTCTAAAGGGCCTCATGGCCGGTTCTCACCTCGCTGAAAGCAAGGGCCGCGACGCTGAGTCAATGCCAAGCAGGACGGCCGGGCCGGCGGCGGTGGTGAGTGCTCTCGTCGTCGCCGGATGGCAAATGGCGACCCCGGTGGCCCGGGCCGACGTCGACTTCTACTGCAGGCCGGGCTGCTGGGGTGCGATCGCGGCGTCTCCGTCGACCGGCGAAGAGTCCATCCGCCTCAACTACCGCACCCGGCAGCAGGCTGAGGACGCCGCCGTGTTGTGGTGCGACGTCATGGGCAAGACCAACGACTGCCAGGCCCTCACGTCGGGGCTGGGGTGTCTGTCGATCGCCGAAGCCGGGGACGGGAACGCGTTGGCGGCGCGGGTCGCGCCGACCCTCGACGCGGCCGACGCGGCGGCGCTGGAGGGTGCGGGCCCCGGGGCCAGGATCGACCTGCACGACTGCAACGGTTGACCGCCCGGAGCAAATTACCTGGCCAGGACCGCCGAGCCCGCCGATGTGCCATGATGTCGGAGCTGTCAAGACATAAGGGAGCGGCCGTGGATCTCAACTTGTCGATTGTCACGCGACCGGTCGAGCGCCTGATTGCGACGGCGCAGAACGGGCTGGAGGTTGTCCGGCTGGGGGGCTTGGAAACAGGTAGCGTCCCATCGCCGTCGCAAATCGTCGAGAGCGTACCGATGTACAAGCTCCGGCGTTACTTCCCGCCCGACAGCCGGCGCGAGAAGCGGGTGGGTCCGCCGGTGCTGATGGTGCACCCGATGATGATGTCGGCGAACATGTGGGACGTCACGCGCGAGGAGGGCGCGGTGGGCATCCTGCACGCCAACGGGCTGGACCCCTGGGTGATCGACTTCGGGGAACCCGACAAGGTGGAAGGCGGCATGCGCCGCACCCTCGCCGACCACATCGTCGCGCTGAGTCAGGCCATCGACACCGTCAAGGACGTCACCGGCAGCGACATCCACCTGGTCGGCTATTCGCAGGGCGGCATGTGGTGTTACCAGGTCGCCGCCTACCGGCGGTCGAAGAGCCTGGCCAGCATCGTCACCTTCGGTTCTCCGGTGGACACCCTGGCCGCGCTGCCGATGGGCATCCCGGCAAACTTCGCCGCGCCCGCCGCCAACTTCATGGCGGACCACGTCTTCAGCCGGCTGGCCATCCCCAGCTGGATGGCGCGCACGGGCTTCCAGATGCTCGATCCGCTCAAGACCGCCAAGGCGCGCGTCGACTTCGTGCGCCAGCTGCACGACCGCGAGGCGCTACTCCCGCGCGAGCAGCAGCGCCGCTTCCTCGAACGCGAAGGCTGGATCGCCTGGTCGGGCCCGGCGATCTCCGAACTGCTCAAGCAGTTCATCGCCCACAACCGGATGATGACCGGCGGCTTCGCCGTCAACGGCCAGATGGTCACGCTCACCGACATCACCTGTCCGGTGCTGGCCTTCGTCGGCGAGGTGGACGACATCGGGCAGCCGGCCTCGGTGCGCGGCATCCGGCGCGCCGCACCCGACGCCGAAGTCTACGAATCCACCATCCGCACAGGCCATTTCGGCTTGGTCGTGGGATCGAAAGCGGCGCAACAGAGTTGGCCGACCGTCGCCGCCTGGGTGAAGTGGCTGTCCACCGGCGGCGACAAGCCGGAGGGCATCGATCTGATGGCCGACCAGCCCGCGGAGCACACCGACAGCGGCGTCGCGCTGAGTTCCCGGATCACGCACGGCCTGGGCGAGGTCTCCGAGGCGGCGCTGGGCATGGTGCGCGGCGCGGCCAACACGGTGGTCGCGGCCAACAAGTCGATGCGCACCCTGGCCGTCGAGACGGCCCGCACCCTGCCGCGCCTGGTCCGCCTGGGGCAGATCAACGACCACACCCGCATCTCGCTGGGCCGCATCATCGAGGAACAGGCGCACGACGCCCCGCAGGGCGAATTCCTGCTCTTCGACGGGCGCGTGCACACCTACGAGGCCGTCAACCGGCGCATCAACAATGTCGTCCGCGGCCTGATCGAGGTCGGCGTGCGGCAGGGCGACCGGGTGGGCGTCCTGATGGAGACGCGACCCAGCGCGCTGGTCGCCATCGCCGCCCTGTCGCGCCTGGGCGCGATCGGGGTGGTGATGCGACCGGATGCCGACCTGGCCGCGTCGGTCCGGCTCGGCGGGGTGACAGAGCTGCTCACCGACCCCGCCAATCTGGAGGCGGTGCTGGCGTCGGACCGCCAGGGGCTGCGTCAGGTGCTGGTGCTCGGCGGCGGCGAGTCGCGCGATCTGCACCTGCCCGACGACAGCGACGTCATCGACATGGAGCAGATCGACCCGGACGCCGTCCAGCTGCCCGGGTGGTACCGCCCCAACCCGGGGCTGGCCCGCGACCTGGCGTTCATCGCGTTCAGCGCGGCCGGCGGCGAGCTGGTGGCCAAGCAGATCACCAACTACCGCTGGGCGGTGTCGGCCTTCGGGACCGCCTCGACGGCCGCCCTGGACCGCCGGGACACCGTCTACTGCCTGACCCCGCTGCACCACGAGTCGGCGCTGCTGGTGAGCCTCGGCGGCGCGGTGGTCGGCGGCACCCGCATCGCGCTGTCCCGCGGCCTGGACCGCGACCGGTTCGTCCAGGAGGTGCGGCAGTACGGCGTCACCGTGGTGTCCTACACCTGGGCCATGCTCCGCGAGATCGTCGACGATCCCGCATTCGTGCTGCACGGCAACCACCCGGTGCGGCTGTTCATCGGTTCCGGCATGCCGACCGGCTTGTGGGGCCGGGTCGTCGACGCGTTCACGCCCGCGCACGTCGTCGAATTCTTCGCCACCACCGACGGACAAGCGGTGTTGGCCAACGTTTCCGGCGCGAAGACCGGCAGCAAGGGTCGCCCGCTGCCCGGCGCCGGACGCATCGAGCTGGCCGCCTACGACGCCGAGCACGACCTGATCCTGGAGAACGAGCGCGGCTTCGTCCAGGTCGCCGAGCCGAAACAGGTCGGGGTGCTGCTCGCCGCGTCCAACGGTCCGATCGACCCGACGGCGTCGGTCAAGCGGGGAGTGTTCGCCGCCGGCGACACCTGGATCTCCACCGAGTACCTGTTCTACCGCGACGACGACGGGGACTACTGGCTGGCGGGCCGGCGCGGCTCGGTGGTCCACACCGCGCGGGGCCTGGTGTTCGACGAGCCGGTCACCAACGTGCTGGGGTGCATCAACGGTGTCGACCTCGCGGTGACCTACAACGTGCCGCTGGGCGACCGGGAGGTCGCGGTGTCGGCGGTGACGCTGCTTCCCGGGGCCAGCATCACCGCGGCGGACCTGACGGACGCCGTCGCCAAGATTCCGATCGGGGTGGGGCCCGACATCGTCCAGGTCTGCCCGGAGATGACGCTGAGCGCGACCTACCGCCCGACCGTCAGCGCCCTGCGCGCGGCGGGAATTCCCAAGCCGGGCCGCCAGGTGTGGTACTTCGACGCCGACGGGCAGCACTTCCGAAAGCTGACCCCCGGCATCCGGTCCGAACTGAAGGGGCGCGCCGATGGTTGACGATTCGCTGCTGAGCATCCTGGTGTGCCCGGCCGACCGGGGTCCGTTGCTGCTCGTGGACGACGAATTGCTGTACAACCCGCGGCTGCGGCGCGCCTATCGCATCGAGGACGGCATTCCGGTGCTGCTCGTCGATGAGGCCCGAGATGTCGACGATGACGAGCACGCGCGCCTCATGGCACGATGCCGTCCGGCAGATCCCCGGTGAGGTAGCGCTGCAGGTTCGGTGCGATGGTCGCCGCGACCTGCTCGGCCGGCAACGAAGCGAACGGCTCCAGCTTGAGGATGTAGCGCGCCATCACCACGCCGACCAGTTGCGATGCGACGAATTGGACGCGGATGTGTCCGCTGCCGGGTGGATTGTCAACGCGCGGGCCCACTTCCACGGCGATCACGTCCTGGATGAAGGTGCGGAACAGGCTGACCTCCGAGCCGGCGATGATGGAGCGCAGGGCGGCGACGAACGCGGTGCCGACCTCGGAATCCCACAGCGGCAACAACATCGACGGGAGGGTGTGGCCGAGCTTGTCGACGGGTACCTCGCGCAGTTGGCCGATCACCTCCATCGGGTCGATCGGGATGTGGACGGCGGCGGCGAAGAGCTTTTCCTTGGTGCCGAAGTAGTGGTGCACCAGGGCGGAATCCACCCCGGCCGCCGCGGCCACCGCGCGTATCGAGGTATTGCGAATGCCGTTCCGGGCGAACAGCTCTCGCGCGTTGGAGAGGATTCGCTCACGGGTGTCGGAGCCGCCGGCCGGCCGGCCGGGCCGCCTGCGCTGGCTGTTGGTGATCGCCACTAGGCGGTCCGCCGTCGCAGCGTGGCCGCGGCCAGGCACAGCGCCGCGAGGGCGAAGCCCAGCACGACGATGATGTCGCGCACCGCGATGTAGGTCAGCTCGGGGTGCGCGCCCACCTGTTGCAGCGCCTCCAGCGCGTAGCTCGCCGGCATCACGTTGCTGACCCACTGCAGCCAGTGCGGCATCAGCGCCCGCGGCACGATGATGCCGGCCAGCAACAGCTGCGGCACCATCACCAGCGGGATGAACTGCACCGCCTGAAACTCGGTGCGCGCGAACGCACTACACAATAGCCCCAGGCCCACGCCGAGGACGGCGTTGACGATCGCGATCACGAACACCCACGCGGGGCTGCCTGCGGTGTCGAAGCCGAGCAACCAGAACGACACGACGCACGCCAGCACCGCCTGCGCCGCGGCGGCCACCGAGAAGGCGCTGCCGTAGGCGATCAGCAGGTCGAACCGGCGCAGGGGAGTGGTCAGGATCCGCTCCAGCGTCCCGGAGGCCCGTTCGCGCTGCATCGTGATGGCCGTGATGATGAACATGACGAACAGCGGGAACAGGCCGAGCAGGATCAGGCAGGCGTTGTTGAACGGCGCAGGCGTGCCGGGCCGATGCGGCGCGTTCTGAAACATGTAGTACATCAACGTGATCACCAAGACCGGCACGAACAGGATCATGGCGACGCTGCGGTGGTCGGCCGCCAGCTGGCGCAGGATTCGCGTCGTGGTGGCGGTGTAGCCCTTGAGCCCTAGCCGGCCTGGCGCATGGTGCTGCGCTTGATGATGGACAGAAACGCGTCCTCCAGTGACGTGCATCCGGTGTCCTCTCGTAGTTGGGCCGGGGTGGTGTGGGCAAGCAGGTGACCGTCGCGCATCAGCAGCAGGTCGCCGCAGTGGTCGGCTTCGTCCATGACGTGGCTGGAGACCAGCAGCGTGGTTCCGCCGCGGGCGAGCTCGGCGAACTGCTCCCAGAGATCCGCGCGCAGCACCGGGTCCAGGCCGACCGTGGGCTCGTCGAGCACGAGCAGGTCGGGCCGGCAGACCAGCGCGCAGGCCAGCGACACCCGGGTGCGCTGGCCGCCGGAAAGGTTGCCGCAGAACGCGGTTCGGTGGTCGGCCAGCCCGACCCGCTCGATCGCGTCGTCGGCGGCCTGGTGCTCGAAACCGTACAGCGCGGCGAAGTAACGGACGTT
>NZ_LZJA01000078.1:0-997 GCF_001666785.1 Mycobacterium sp. E3305
GCCGGGTTGATCCGGCTGCTGCAAACCAAGCAATATCAGGGTTTCGAGGTCCACCCCCGCGAGTTCGCCGAGACGACGATGGCGACCGCTGCGCTGGACCCGGCGGCCGGCTGGATCGTCGGCGTGGTCGGCGTGCACCCCTACCAGTTGGCGTACGCGGACCCCAAAGTCGCCGCCGAGATCTGGGCCGACGACGTCGACACGTGGATGGCGTCACCGTACGCGCCGCAGGGGGTGGCCAAGCCCGTCGACGGGGGCTACCTCTTCAACGGCCGCTGGCAGTTCAGCTCGGGCACCGACCACTGCGACTGGATCATCCTCGGCGCGATGCTCGGCGACGAGAAGGGCATTCCGATCATGCCGCCGCAGATGTTGCACATGATCCTGCCCCGTAAGGACTACGAGATCGTCGAGGACTCGTGGAATGTGGTGGGGTTGCGGGGAACCGGTTCCAAGGACGTCATCGTCAAGGACGCGTTCGTCCCGTCGTATCGGACGATGGACGCGACGAAGGTGATGGACGGCACCGCCCAGCGCGAGGCCGGCATGACCGAGCCGCTCTATCTGATGCCGTGGTCGACGATGTTCCCGCTGGGCATCTCGGCGGCCACCATCGGCATCGCCGAGGGGGCCCTGGCCGCGCACCTGGACTATCAGCGTGAGCGCGTCGGCGCCACCGGAACCGCGATCAAGGACGATCCCTACGTGATGTTCGCGATCGGCGAGGCAGCCGCCGACATCAACGCCGCCCGCCAGGAACTCCTGGCGAATGCCGACCGCATCTACGACATGGTCGCCGCCGGCAAGGAGGTGTCGTTCGCCGACCGCGCGGCCGGGCGGCGCACCCAGATCCGCGCGGTGTGGCGCGCGGTGTCGGCGGTCGACGAGATCTTCGCCCGCTCGGGCGGCAACGCGGCCCGCATGGACAAGCCGCTGCAACGGTATTGGCGCGACGTCCATGTCGGCCAGCTGCACGCCATCCACATGCCTGGAACCA